>NZ_JBSPKY010000019.1:0-136406 GCF_053848025.1 Mesorhizobium sp. 128a
CAAGGCAATCCGAAACCTGCTGCAGAGCCGCATCGTCGCCGATACGCTCATAGAGGGGCGTGCTGCCGACGACATCAGCTAAGAGCACTGCGGCTAGACATCTTTCCTGATCCATCGATCTCGTATCCGCACCGAGAACGCAGCGTGTATAACACACAACCTGGAAGCAGCGTGATCTCGAGTCATGGCGAAGGAACGCCGAGCTCCCCAACTGCAGCCCTTACGCGGAGTCATTATCAAACCTCCGATGATCGCTCATGGGCGCGAAGCAGCCATGCCGCCCCTCTGCTTTGGTGACAAGCAAAACAGCAGCCCTTACGACTCGTCCCTCTCATCGCGCAAATTAGACACAACGCGACGGTTCTGCGACCTGCAGGCGTTGTCGGGGCAGTCGCGGACGAGCCTGTCCTTGCCGTAGCCCTTGGCCCACATGCGGTTGCGGTCTATGCCGCCGGCGGCGAGGTAGTTCATCACTGCATCGGCGCGCTGCTGCGACAGCGCTGTTTCGCTTGCGCCGGGATCGTCGGCGAAACCCTGCAGCTTGAGCAGCCAGCGCGGATACTTTGACAACCAGGCGATTTGGGTGTCGAGGGTGGTCTTGGCGACAGAATCGAGCGCGGCCGAACCTTTCGTGAAATAGGTGCGGCGGCCGACATTGAGGATAAAATCCTCCTCGCTGCCCGGCTGCACGTTCTGGAAGCCGGCAATCTCGGCGTTGGTGACGTCGGGCGTGGGCGGGGCCAGCGTGTTGCTGGTCGAGCAGGATGCGGCCAACACCAGCAGGCCGGCGGCGATCAGCCGACGCGTGTTTTCAATCATGCGGTTCATGGTGCGCCATCATTCGACAGTGGTGGAAGCGGGCGCCTGGTCGGCGATGTGTGGCAGGACCTCCACCGCGGTGCCGATCGGGCACCGCTGGTAGAGGTCTATGATGTCTTCCGGGAACATGCGGATGCAGCCGCTGGAAGCGTCGGTGCCGATGCTCCATGGCTCCAGCGTGCCATGCAGGCGGTAGCCGATGTCGGCGCCGTCGCGGTACAGATAGAGCGCGCGCGGTCCGAGCGGATTGTTGGGCGCGCCGCCTGCGATCATGGGCGGTAGCTCCGGCCTGCGCTTAAGCATTTCGGGGGGCGGGACCCATTGCGGCCAGAGCGCGCGGCGGTCAATCGTCGCGCGGCCGTACCATTTGAAGCCCTCCTTGCCGACGCCGACGCCGTAGCGGATGGCGGTCTTGTTTTCCATGATGAGGTAGAGGAAGTGGTGGCGGGTATCGACCACGACGGTGCCGACCGGCTCGCTGCTGAAATACTTGACAATCTGGCGATGCCATCTCTTGTCGATCTTGGCGAAGTTGGTCTTGCGATAAACAAAACTGTTGTCGCTCGCGGTACCGGCGAAATAGGATTTTGCCGCCGCGGCTTGAGCGATATTGCCGGTTGCACCGACCGCGACCACCGCCAGGCCGCCGAGCACGACACCCCTGCGTGATAAAACCATCGGCAATCCCCCATGCCTTAAGCCTGACGGACCATAATTGAGAATTATTTTGCGTCAAAGCGGAAAATGCTGCAGTTGAGCCGACAGCGGAATGGCGGCTCCTGGCTCCGCAACGAAGGTTCCAGACGCTCAACCTTCTGGGAGAAAGTCGCGAATTGACCCCAAATGCGACTTTGATCTGCTGACCATCTGTTTCATTGCCGAGGTTTTCTATGAGCGAGCAAAATCGATATTCCTGGCGGGAGCGCATGACGATCCTCGGCGATGTCGAGGCGGCATCCTTCCTTCCGTGGATCGAGCGTCATGCCGCCAAGCTCGGGCTCGCGCAGGCCATATGCGTCGCCGGTCCCGATCGGATCGAGCTCGACGTCGCCGGTCCGGCCGAACTGATCGATATGATGGAGATGGGGTGCTCCCTTGGACCAATCGATGTCTGGGTCGAGACCATTCGCCGGACGCCGATCGTCAACGAATCGAGCTAAGGTTTGAGGCTCGCTGGCCCTGCCCGAGACGGGATGCCCTTTTTTTAGGCATTATTGTCAGTGAGGAAATATTGTGCAAACGTGACCGGACTAATTAGCAAATCCCTTGACCGCGAAACTGTGCTCGGGAAGATGCTGACATTTGAAAGTTGACGTATGCCACCCTATCCGACCGGCTCATGGATGCCAATTGCCCTCTCTGCGGACTTGCCGGCGGGAACCGTGATGCCGGCGCAATCCTCAGTCGGACCGATTGCCCTTTGGCGCAGCCGCTCCGGCCGCACGGCGGCCTTCGCCGACAGATGCCCTCATCGCGGCATGCGGCTTTCCCATGGCTTCGTGCGCGGTGAGGCCCTGTCCTGCATCTATCACGGCTGGAGCTATGCCCGGGCGGGAAACTGCCTGCGCATCCCGGCCCATCCGGGGCTGGCGCCGCCGGAGACGATTCGCGTCGCGACCCAGGCGGTCGAGGACAGCGGCGGGCTCATATGGATTTCCGTCGGCGAAGCCGCAGCCCCTCCGCCGCGGCTCGACGGCGTGGCCCCGCTGCGTTCCATGATGGTGGAAGCGGACGTCGCGGCGCTGGAGGCGGCCGCGGGCGCGAAGGCCGAGGGAGGCCTGCTCGACCATACCCACGATGGCCGGACGCTGCGGCTGCTGCTTGCCCCACAAGGGGAAGCGCGGACGCTCATGCATGTTCTGGTGGGCGAGGACGCCAATCCGACCGAGCGGATCGCCGCGTCGCGGGCCGCCGAAACGCTGCGGCGGGCGGCCGAGAGCATTCGGCGCAGCAGGGCCGTCCAATGACCCGCAACGCGATGATCGACGAATGGTATCCGGTCGGCCTTGCCAGCCAGCTCGATGCGCAGGGGCGCAAGACGACCCTCATGGGCGAACCGATCGACGTGCGGCTTGGCGACGACGGAAACGCCATGGTCACGGGGGGCAACGGACGCGCCCTACCGGTCTGCGTGCGCTATGGCCATGTCTGGTCGTCGCCCGGTGATCCGCAGAAGGCGCTGTTTGCGATCCCCGAGGCCGATCAGCCCGGCCGCCGGCTTGTCGATGTCGGGGTGGTGCGCGTGCGCTGCTCGCCGTTGCGCGCGGTGGAGAACTTCCTGGACATTGCGCATTTTCCGTTCGTCCATACCGACATATTGGGGGCCGAACCGCATACCGAGGTCCAGAGCTACAAGGTCGAGATCCGCGAGGACGAGGACGAGGTTTGGGCGACCCAGGTTAAGTTCTACCAGCCGCAGGCCGCCAAGTCGGCGGAAGGCGGCATAACCACGGAATACATGTATCGCGTTCCTGCGCCGACCTGCTCGATCCTCTACAAGACCTGTCCGCCGCGCCCGGGCGAATGGGACGTCATCACGCTTTTCGTGCAGCCTCTTGCCGAAGACCTATGCGACGTGTGGCCATGGATGGCGCTGTTCGATGACGAGACGCGATTGACAGACCTGATCCATTTCCAGCAGACGATCTTCGTCCAGGACCGGTCGATCCTTGAAAACCAGATTCCGGGGCTGCTGCCGCTCGATCCCGGCATGGAGATTCCCACGCGAGCCGACCTGACGTCGGTGGCCTACCGGCGCTGGCTGAAACGCCATGGCTACACCTACGGCGCGCAACTGGTGGCGCAATGAAGCTCTACGACTATGTGCTGTCGCCGAGCTGCTACAAGGCGCGCCTGATGGCTGCGCTGGCCGGGGTGAAGCTCGACATCCGGCCCGTCGACTTCCATCCCGGTGCCGAGCATCGCGGTCCCGAACTTATGGCGCTTAACCCGGCGGGTTCGATCCCGATCCTGGAGGATGGCGACCTCGTCCTGACCGAATCCTCGGCCATGCTTGTCTACCTCGCCGCGAAGGCGGCACCGCAATGGCTGGGCAACGATACGGCCGGAGAGGCGGCGCGCGTCCAGCAATGGCTTTCCTTCTCGCATCGGCTGACCGCCAGCCTGGGGGCGGCGCGCCTGCATGAAATGCTGCTGCGTCCGGGCGATATCGATGTCCTTCAGGGACAGGGGACAACGGCCCTGCGGGAGCTGGAAGCCGGCCTCGTCGAACAGCATATCCGCGGCCAGCGCTTCCTCGCGTCGGACCGGCCGAGTGTCGCCGACATCGCCTGTTTCCCCTATGTGGCGCTGGCGCCGGACGGCGGCGTCTCGCTCGATCCCTATCCCGTGATCCGGCTGTGGTCGCGGGCGATCCGCGGTCTCGACGGCTTCATCGAGATGCCCGGCATCCACCGGCTGCACGAGCTCAGACCCGAGCCCGCCCCAGGCGAGGCCTGACGTGGCGGGCTATCTGTTGAAGAACTGCGCTGCGGTCATCGTGGACGATGGCAACGGTCCGCGCGTCCATCGCAATGTCGATGTGTTGACCGACGGCCCGGCGATCCGGGCCATCGGCGAAGGCCTCGACAAGGAGGAACTGCCTGTCGGGACCGTCGCGCAGGATGCTGCCGGCTGGTTCGTCTATCCCGGCCTCGTCAACACCCATCACCACTTCTTTCAGTGCTTCGTGCGCAACCGCGCCGATCTGGACTGGACGAAGCTGTCGGTCATCGAATGGCTCGACCGCATCTATCCCATCTTCTCGCGGCTGACCGAGGAGTGCTTCTACCACGCATCGGTCACGGCCATGGCGGAGTTGATAAAGCACGGCTGCACGACGGCGTTCGACCATCAGTACTGCTTTCCGCGGCATGCCGGCAAAAGGCTGATCGACCGGCAGTTCGAGGCGGCCGAACTGCTCGGCATGCGCTTCCATGCCGGACGTGGCGGCAACACGCTGCCGAAATCGGAAGGCTCGACCATCCCCGACGCCATGCTGGAAACGACGGACGAGTTCATCGCCGACTGCGCCCGGCTGATCGACGCCTACCATGATGCCGGTCGCTTCGGCATGCGCCAGGTCGTCGTCGCGCCCTGCCAGCCGGTCAACTGCTATCGCGAGACATTCGTGGAATCGGTGGCGCTGGCGCGCGACCGCAAGGCGCGCATGCATACCCATGTCGGCGAGGGCGAAAGCCCGGTCATGCAGGCCCGCCATGGCCTGCGCACGGTGGATTATTGCGCGGAGATAGGCTTCTGCGGGTCGGATGCCTTCTATGCCCATTGCTGGGAGCTGACCCACGACGAGCTGCGCAAGATGGCCGCCAGCGGCACCGGCGTCGCGCACTGCCCGGAGCCGGTCTATCTCGTCGGCGCCGAAATCACCGACATACCGGCGATGTCGGCCCTCGGGCTTATTGTGGGCTTGGGTTGCGACGGCGCCGCCTCGAACGACAATTCCAACCTGATGCACTGCATCCACTCCGCCTACATGCTGCAATGCCTGTCGGCGTCGACGCGTGACCATCCGGTTCCGCCGCCGGCCGATTTCCTCGGCTATGCGACGACCGGGGGCGCGGCGCTGCTCGGGCGCGGCGACATCGGCAGGCTGTCGCCCGGCATGGCCGCCGACTTGTTCGCCATCGACACGCGGCGCATGGACTATGTCGGCACACGGCACGATCCGCTGAGCCTTCTGGCCAAGGTGGGCATCGGCACGCCGACCGACATGACGATGATCAACGGCCGCATCGTCTGGGCCAAGGGAGAATTCCCGGGGCTCGACGAGGCCAGGTTGTTCGCGCAAGCCGAGGCGGCGCTCGCGACCGTGGAATTCTAGAAGCCAAAACCAAAAGCAAGGGGAACCGACATGCTGACAAATCTTACCCGCAGAACATTGATGAAGGGCGCTGCCGCTACCGGGCTCGTCGCCGCGGTGGGTAGCCGCGCGCTTGCCGCCGACGAACCGCTGGGCATCGTGCTTGTGGTCCCCTCGCCGGTCGGCGACGTCGGCTGGGGCCGTGCGCTGGCCGACGGGCTCGAGCCGGTCAAGGCCGCCTACGGCGACAAGGTGAAGGTCACCATCATCGAGAACATTCAGGAAGGCCCCGACGCCGACCGCATCATGAACAAGGCGGTCGCCGACGGGAACAAGTTCCTGATCGCCGGTTCCTTCGGCTACCAGAACGGCGCCCTCCAGATCGCGCGCCGCAATCCCGACGTCACCGTGCTGCACGCTTCCGGTTACCAGGTGGCGCCGAACTTCTCGCCCTTTGCTGCCCAATATTCCCAGGGCACCTACCTGATGGGCATGGCGGCGGCCGCGCTTTCGAAGACCGGCAAGCTCGGCTCGGTCTCCGCCTTCGCCATTCCCGAGCTGATCACCTCCATCAACGCTTTCACGCTGGGGGCGCAGGCGGCGAAGCCCGATGTCGAGGTTTCGGTCGTATGGGTGAACTCCTGGTTCGATCCGGCCAAGGAGCAGGAAGCCGCCAAGGCGCTGCTGGCGCAGAAATGCGACGTCATCTTCTCCAACGCGCAGGACACGCCTTCCGTCATTGCGGCCTGCGAAGAGGCCGGCATCCCCGCCTTCAACCTCAACTCGTCGATGAAGAAATACGCGCCCAAGACCTATCTCGGCTGCGTGGCGACCGATTGGTCGCCCTTCTTCAAAGCCTCGGTCGACGCCCACCTTGCCGGTACCTTCAAGGGCGCCAACGCCTTCTTGGGTGTCGGCGACAAGGTCGTCGAAGTCGTCGACTGGAACCCGGGCATCCCGGCCGACATCATGACCAAGATCAAGGAGGTTGACGCCAAGATCGCCGACGGCAGCTTCTCGCCCTTTGCCGGTCCGATCACCAAGGCCGACGGCAGCGAAGGCGTTCCCGCCGGCAAGACAATGGCCGAAGCCGAGATCGTCGCCATGGACTGGCACGTCAAGGGTGTCACCACGCCGCTGCCCAAGTAATCCATGACCGCCCCGCTTCTGTCGCTGCGCGGCATCTCCAAGAGCTACGGCCAGATCCATGCCAATCGGGACATCGATCTGGACGTGGCTCCGCGCTCGATCCATGCGATCCTCGGAGAGAATGGGGCGGGCAAGTCGACGCTGATGAAGCTGATATACGGCGTCGAGGAGCCGGACGCCGGAACAGCGACCTGGAAAGGAGAGACCCTCGCGCTTGCGTCGCCGGCGGACGCGAGGCGCAAGGGTATTGGCATGGTCTTCCAGCATTTCTCGTTGTTCGAGACGCTGACGGTGGTGGAGAACGTCCGGCTGGTCGTGCCCGGGAAAAAATCGGATCTTGCGCAAGGCATCCGCAAGCTCGGCCGCGACTTCGGCCTGGAGGTCGATCCGCTTGCCCACGTGCACGCGCTCTCGGTCGGAGAGCGGCAGCGGGTGGAAATCATCCGCTGCCTGATGACCGAACCGCAGCTCCTGATCCTCGACGAACCGACCTCCGTCCTGCCGCCACAATCGGTCGACAGGCTGTTTGAGACATTGCGGCGGCTGCGCGACGGCGGCGTGTCCATTCTGTTCATCTCGCACAAGCTGGAGGAGATCCGTGCGGTCTGCGACCGCGCGACCATCCTGCGCGGCGGGCGCATCACCGGCCATGTGGATCCGAGTGACCACGACGCGCACGACCTCGCCCGCATGATGATCGGCCGCGATATGCCGCAGCCCATGCCGGCGGTTGCGCATTCCGGCGGGGAAAAGCGCCTTGAAATCCTCGGCCTAGAGCATCGGTCGGACGATCCCTTCGCCGTGGCGCTTTCCGACGTCAGCCTGACGGTCCGGGCAGGCGAGATTCTCGGTATCGCCGGCATATCGGGCAATGGGCAGAGCGAACTCGCTGCGCTGATCTCGGGCGAGACGGTGCTGCCGCGCGACAAGTCAGAGCGTATCTTTATGATGGGAAGGGATGTCGGCGCGCTCGACGCGGCGGCCCGCCGCCGGCTGGGCTTCGCCTTCGTTCCGGAGGAACGGCTGGGCCGCGGCGCGGTGCCGGAAATGTCGCTCGTCCTCAACAGCCTTCTGACCGCCCATTCCTCCGGCCTCTTGAAACGAGGCCTCGTCGACGCGGCCCGCGCCAAGGCTTTCACCGAGGACTGCATCCGGCAATACGACGTGCGCACGCCGGGTTCCGAAACGGAGGCCGGGGCGCTTTCGGGGGGCAATCTGCAGAAGTTCATCGTAGGCCGCGAGATCATGCTGTCCCCGAAATTGCTGTTCGTGGCGCAGCCAACCTGGGGCGTGGACATCGGTGCGGCATCCGCCATCCGCCGGCGCCTTGTCGCCCTGCGCAACGAAGGCATGGGCATCCTGGTCATCTCGGAGGAACTGGAGGAACTGTTCGAGCTTTGCGATGTGATCCAGGTGATCCATCAGGGCCGGCTGAGCCCACCGCTGGTGACGCGCGACACCAGGCCCGAGGAGATCGGCCGCTACATGATCGGCGCGCATTCGACGGCCGAAAAGGTCCCCGCATGAGCGCTCTGTCTCGGCCGTTCCTTCCCGTTCTGGTTCGCCGGGAGCACGCCTCGCTTGCAATCAAGCTGGTCGCCCCGCCCGCCGCGCTCGGCCTGGCGACGCTGCTCAATTTCGCGCTCTACCTCCTGATGGGCCGCGATCCGGCTGCCGTTTTCCACGCGATGCTTCTGGAGCCCTTCCTATCCTGGGCCTCCTTCTCGGAAGTCCTGCTGAAGATGGGGCCGCTGCTACTGATCGCTCAGGGGCTTGCCATCGGCTTTCGCGCAAAGGTCTTCAACATCGGCGCCGAGGGCCAGTTCATCCTCGGCGCGATCTTCGCGTCGGCCATTCCCATTTGGCTCCCGCAGGCAACGGGCCAGTGGATCTGGCCCGCCATGCTCGTCCTCGGCGCGCTGGGCGGCGCGCTTTGGGCCTCGTTCACGGCGTTCTGGCGCGTGCGGCTCAATGCAAACGAGATCCTTGTATCGCTTATGCTGGCGCTCGTTGCCGCGCAACTGCTCAACTATCTGCTTCTCGGCCCCTGGAAGGACCCGGCCGGCTTCAACTTCCCGCAGTCGGTGATGTTCCAGTACGACGCGACGGTGCCGATCCTGATCCCCGGCACCCGCGTCAACCTCTCGCTGCTTATCGCCTTCGCTTTCTCCCTCGCGGCCTGGGTCTTGATGCAGAGGAGTTTCGCCGGCTACAAGCTGCAGGTCGGCGGCCTTGCGCCGCGCGCGGCCGGATACGCCGGCTTCACCGAAGGACGCGCGATCTGGCTTTCCCTCCTCATCGGCGGCTTCGCGGCAGGCCTGGCCGGGGCGGCCGAGGTGGCCGGGCCGCTCGGCCAGTTGCAGCGCTCCATCTCGACCGGCTACGGCTATGCGGCCATCATCGTTGCCTATCTGGGTGGCCTTCACCCGATAGGCATCGTTTTTTCCGCGCTGCTCATGGCGGCCCTCTATATCGGCGGCGACAACGCCATGGTCTCGGCAAATCTGCCGGTCGCCGCGGTCCGGGTCTTCCAGGGCAGCCTGCTGCTCGCCTATCTCGTCGCCATCGCCTTCGTCCGCTACCGGCTCGAATGGCGCCATGCCGCTCACGGAAACGCTCCATGAATGCCCTCGAGTTCATCGTCGCCGGAATGCTGGCGGCGGCCACGCCGTTTCTTTTGGCAGCGCTGGGCGAAATGGTGGCCGAGCGGGCCGGCGTCCTCAATCTCGGCGTGGAGGGACTGATGGCCATGGGGGCGGTCATCGCCTTCATCATCGTCTATCACGGCGGCGGTCACCTCCTGGGTTTCCTCGCCGCGGGCCTCGCCAGCACGGCTCTTTCCCTTGTCTTTGCCGTCATCGCGCTGGGGTTCCGCGCCAACCAGGTCGCGGTGGGTCTCGCCATCGGCATACTCGGCCAAGGCCTCTCGGCACTGTTCGGCAAGAGCTATGAGAGCCTCACGGTCAAAGGCCTACCGAAGCTTTCATTGCCCTGGCTTTCAGATATCCCGGTCATCGGCGGCCTGTTCGTCGAGGACGTCGTCGTGTGGCTCTCGCTTGCTGCGACCGTCGCCATCTGGGCGATATTCGCCTACACCAAGACCGGCCTTGTCGTGCGCGCCGTCGGCGAGAATCCCAAGGCGGCCCGTGCGCTCGGCTATCCGGTAATCGCCGTGCGTTTCGCCGCGGTCGCTTTCGGCGGCGCGTTGGCGGGTTTCGCCGGTGCCTACGCGGCCGTGGTCTACACTCCGCTCTGGGCCGATGGCATGATCGCCGGGCGCGGCTGGATTGCGATCGCGCTCGTGGTCTTCGGCACTTGGCTTGCCAGCCGTATCTTCCTCGGTGCTTGCCTCTTCGGCGCCGTGTCCCTCGCAAGTCTCGCGGCCCAGACAACTGGGCTCGACGTTTCCTCGCAACTTCTATCGAGCCTACCTTATCTCGTGACAATCGTCGTGCTGGGCATAATTTCTTCGAACCGGCGTCTGCTCAAACTCAACGGCGTGGCTTCGCTGGGAGAGCCTTTCGAACAATAGTGTCGCTCGCGGCCCGGGCGCGCAATAACCCGACATCTGAGCGCAGATCGCACCGTCCCTGGGGCGTGAAGGCTGCACGCAATCGCGGCAACCATCCCCTTCGCACGTCGTTACCGCCTTTTGCCGCACGCATCGCCCAAGGGTCTTTCCAGCCTCGAAATAGCTGGACTATACATGACTGCACAAACCTGACTGACGAACCGGAGGACAATCGAACTTAAGAACAGGCATAACTCGCCCTTTGATATTAAACAATTCTGGTGGTGCAGGCAGTCGTCAGCGAACCAGTCTCTGTCAGATTTCCCTGTTAGGCGTGGAAAAACAGCGAATTTACAAACATTTTGAGAAGCTTGGCCAATTCGGGTCTGAAATCTTGCGTCAGATTCAAGGATTTGGCACAGATTTCCCTATGAAGGCGAACAGGGAAATGATCGTTGGCTAACAGGGAACCCTCGACAGCTATGTCGTGGCTGTAGCTCAAAGGGATAGCTAACGTCTTTAAACGACAAAAATTCGGTCCAGTCGGCATCGGAAGCCATCTGCTCACACCATTTTTAGTCGAACGTCCGATCGACACGCACTCACGCGCGCCGCTGAGAGCCGGCCATGATGATTACCGGCGGGTATAGTGCGGCGACGGCTTTTCCACACAGCATGACATAGTGAGTGGCGATGCCCGGCGGCCTACCACTCCTGCCCAATGACAACGCTTCGATTGGCGGTTGAACGGAAAAGAAACCATTCAGCATCAAACTACTGCTTTTTGATGCACCTTTCGAAACGTCGGAACGAGCGCTGGTCGAGCCGACAACGATGCCCCAGGTGAACGGTACCCATGAAGAGTTTGACAATACGCCACCGCATCCTCGTCAGTTTCGCTGCCGTCCTGGTGGTGATGTGCGTGATAGCCGTCGTCGCGTATGCCTGGTTTCTCCAGGCCGAGCAGGAGGCGACAGAGGTCGAAAAGGGCATCCTCCCGGACCTCTATCACAGCACCGAGATCATGATCGGCCAGATGACGGCCCATAGCCTGCTTCAGGAGTATGCGCTCCAAGACAACCCATCGGATAAACGCACGCTTGAAAGCGCGATCGCGACCAATCGCGACCAGGTGCAGCGGCAGATGGACGACTATGAAGCGACAATTGTCTCCGATGTCGACAAACAGAATTATGCGGCCGTCAAAGAACTCGCCAACCAATTTCGCCAAGCTGAAACTGCTGTGCTGGACGCAAGCAGGGCTGCCTTGTCGAAAGGTGAAACTCCAAATGAGGGCCCGGCCATCAAGGACACCACAGAGCCGATCTTTCTAAAATTGCAGTCCGCTCTGCAAGCCATGGTCGAGGACCACAGAGGCGAGGCAGACAGCGCGACGCAGCGGATCAGCTCGATCGTGAGAACGGCGGAATTGGGTTTGAGCGTTGGCTTGCTGGTAGCCCTCGGGCTGGCCCTGCTTTTGGGTTACCAGCTGTTTCGCGCCATCACAGGTCCGCTCACCCGTCTGGTCGACGCGGTTCAGATGATGCGGCAAGGCGACTTCAGCGAACGCATCGAATTGAAGCGCCGGGACGAATTCAGCGTGCTTGCGGATGGCTTCAACGCAATGGCGGACGATCTCACCACCCTCATTGGGCAGGTTCAAAGGTCCAGCATCCAGGTCAGCACGTCGATCACGGGGATCGCCGCCACCTCCAAGGAACAGCAGGCAACCGCCACTGAAATCGCGGCGACCACCACGGAGATCCGCGCGACAGCCAAGGAAATCTCCGCTACGTCAAACGAGCTCGTCCGGACGATGAACGAGGTCTCGACAGTTGCCGAGCAGACGGCCGCCGTCGCCGGCGGAGGGCAAGCGGGACTAACCCGCATGGAAGAAACCATGCATCAGGTCATGGAAGCTGCGGCCGCCATCAATTCCAAACTGGCGATCCTGAGCGAGAAAGCCGGCAGCATCAACCAGGTGGTGACGACCATCACCAAAGTCGCCGATCAGACGAACTTGTTGTCGCTCAACGCTTCCATCGAGGCGGAGAAGGCAGGCCAATATGGCCGGGGCTTTGCAGTGGTGGCGACCGAAATCCGAAGGCTCGCGGACCAGACGGCCGTGTCCACCTACGATATCGAGCAGATGGTCAAGGACATCCAGTCGGCGGTTGCGGCCGGGGTGATGGGAATGGACAAGTTTTCAGAACAGGTCCGCAGGGGCATGCAGGAAATCCAGCAGGTCGGCGGGCAACTGTTCGAAATCATTCAGCAGGTTCAGGGCCTGGTGCCACGTTTCGAAGTCGCCAATGAAGGCATGCAAGCCCAGGCGACCGGCGCCGGCCAGATCAGCGACACGCTGACCCAGTTGAGCGAGGCGGCTCAGCAAACAGTCGAATCTCTTCAGCAATCGACGCTCGCGATCGACGAGCTCAATCAAGTCTCGGGCGGGCTGCGAGGCAGCATTTCAAGGTTCAAGCTGAGAGCATAGCGAGCTCGCTGTCGGAGGTGATAATGCTATTCCTCGCCTTCAGCATGGGTACGGATCGCTACCTGATCGATGTGCACCAGATTGAAGAGGTGTTGCCCTATATCGATGTTAAAGCGCTGCCTGGCGCGCCGACCGGTGTGGTCGGTCTGGTCAACTATAACGGAACACCCATCCCGCTGATCGATGTTACTCTTCTGGCGCTTGGCCGCCCATCGGAGCCGCTGTTGAGCACCCGCATCGTTGTGACCCGCCATCCGACGCAAGATGGCGAGCAACGCCTGCTGGGGCTGATCGCGGAACGGGTGACGGATACGCTCGAACGGGACCCTGCCGATTTCGCGCCTTTCGGACTTGAGCCGGGAACGCCGCCCTATCTTGGTCCGGTGGCTTCGGATGGCCCGGAGATCATTCAGTGGGTCAAGGCGGAAGCGCTGCTTTCGGAAGAGATCCGTACCGCGTTGCTCCGCCAGGCCGAGATGGGTGGTTGATGACCGGTGCAGTCGAAAAGCTCCTGACGGAAACCATCGGACTGGACACTGCCAGCGTTGGTCCAACCGTGGTCCGTCAGGCGGTCAAGGACCGGATGGCAGCATGCCGGATAACCGACCCTCAGGCCTATTGGGAACATCTGATCGGTTCCGCGCAGGAGCTGCAAGAGCTGATCAATGCGGTGGTGATACCGGAGACCTGGTTCTTTCGCGACCGGGAAGCATTCACGATGCTGGCGCGGCATGCGCGCGAGCACAAGTGTGCCCAGCCAATAAAGGTCTTGAGCCTGCCATGTTCAACCGGCGAGGAGGCCTATTCAGTTGCCATGGCCCTGTTCGATGCCGGCTTTGCGGCACACGAATTCAAGATCGATGCCGTCGACGTCAGCAGCCGCAATATCGCGATGGCTGAACGCGCTGTCTATGGGCGCAATTCGTTTCGGGGCAGCTATCTCGATTTCAAGGATCGCTATTTCGAAGCGGCCGAGGGCGGGTTGCGCCCGAATGCTGCGGTGCTGAAACAGGTTCGGTTCAGGGTCGGAAACCTGTTCGATTCTCGCGCGTCTTTCGGGCAAGAGGTCTATGACATCCTGCTCTGCCGCAATTTGCTGATCTATTTCAATCGAGAGCTGCAGGATCGCGCATTGATCTGCCTGAAGGACCTCATGGCCAAGGACGGACTTCTTCTGGTCGGTCCGGCGGAAGCGGCGCTTCCAAGGCTGCACGGCCTCGTTTCCGCTGAATGGCCACTGGCCTTCGCCTTCCTGAAGTCTGAGCCCGTGAAGACCGCGGCCCCGAAAGTTTCCGCCGCCGTTCCTGTGCGGCCCCCAACCCCGAAGGTCAACAAGGCCAAGCCTGTTGTTCCGCCTCGGCCGGCAATCGGTAAGGAAGGTCGCGTGCAGGCCACAGCCAAGCCGCTTGACCAGCTCGCGGAAAGCCTGATTGCGGTTGAGCGGATCGCCAATGCGGGCCGGGTAAAGGAGGCACAGGAAGTCGCCCTAGCGCATCTCAAGGCATTCGGTCCTTCGGCGGAAATCTTCTACCTGCTGGGCCTCGTTCAGGATGCGGATGGCGCTGCGCCCGAAGCTGCGCAAAGCTATCGGAGGGCGCTCTATCTCGCGCCAAATCATCGGGAAGCTCTCGTCCATCTGGCTTTGCTGCTTCGAAAGCAAGGCGACCATAGCGGCGCCGAGGCATTGGCCGGCCGGCTGGATCGGGCCCAGAAAAGGAGCGGCAGCTGATGGCGGCTTCGACAGGGATCGCTCAGCCGGTGGAGGAGATTGAAATCGACGACTGCTGGCGCCGGATCGGCGTGCGCGGCGACAAGTCATGTCCGCTGCTGGAGCAGCATCTCCACTGCCGAAATTGCCCCACCTACAAGAAGATTGCACGGGGCCTCCTCGACCGTGCAGTGCCCTCGGCACATCGCGGCGAATGGCCTGACAAGTCTGGTCGTGCCGAGCTCGGTTTGGCGGACGACGAGGCGCTGCAGACTGCCGTCCTCTTCCGTTTGGGAGAGGAATGGCTGGCGCTTCCGGTCGGTATTTTTCATGAAGTGGCTGAATCCCGTCGCGTTCATTCGCTTCCACATCGCAGGAACAGCGCGGTGCTCGGCATTGCCAATGTCCGTGGTGAACTACTGATCTGCCTGTCGCTCGCTGAATTGCTGGGTATAGACGATCGCAAGGAGGGCGAACAAGGCGCACGAAGCAAGGCATTTCGCCGGCTGGTCGTGGTGGGCGAGCGCGACAAGCGGGTTGCTTTTACGGTCGACGAGATCCACGGCTTACACCGCTACCGGGAACAAGACACGCTCGCTGTGCCGGCCACGATCGGCAAGGCGCTGTCGGCCGCCACGGTTGCCGTGCTGCCATGGCAGGGACGAGCCGTTGGCTGTCTCGACCCGGGCCAATTGCTCACGATGCTGGATCGGAGCATCGCATGACAGACGAGGACTTCAACCAGGTTTCGATGCTGAGCCTCTTCCAGGCCGAACTGGAGACGCAATCGCAGGCTTTGACCTCCGGTCTTCTGGCACTCGAACGCGATCCTGTCGCCTCCGACGCCCTGGAAGCATGCATGCGGGCCGCGCATTCCCTGAAAGGAGCCGCCCGCATCATTGACCTGATGCCTGCAGTCAAAGTTGCAAACGCCATGGAAGATTGCCTGGTCGCCGCGCAACGCGGGCATCTCAGGGTGCGACGGGAGCATATCGATGCGCTTCTGCAAGGCACAGACCTTCTGAAGTTGATCGCATCGGGACCATCGAGCGAGAGCGTGTCCCCTGAAGTCGAAGCCTTTCTCGCCAAGTTCGCAAAATTGTCTCTCCCCGACGCCACCCACTTGCCCCGCAAATCCGAAATTGATTTCGCGGATGCCCAGGGGGAGCTGGCGACGACCCTTTCAGCGAGCCTCCTGGTGGGCGCGGAACCGCAAAGGCAAGGAAGCATCGGCTCCGACAGAATGGTTCGGGTGACGGCGGACAGCCTGAACCGATTGCTCGGGCTGGCCGGCGAGTCGCTGATGGAAGCGCGGCGGCTCAGGCCGTTCGCCGACGGGCTGCTGCGGCTGAAGCGACTTCAATCGGACGTCGCAAGTGCGTTCGACGACCTTCATGCAGTGCTGCCGGCTGTTTCAAAGGACGAAGCAGTGGTGGAGGCGCTGGCCGAAGCGCAGCGAAAGCTTCGGCTGAGCCAGGCGTTCCTGGTGGAGCGTCTCGATGAACTGGATTCAGTAGATCGAAAGGCCACCGATCTTGCCAACAGATTGTACGACGAAACGTTGGCGAGCCGGATGCGGCCGTTTGAAGACGGCGTGCGGCACTATGCGAGGATGGTCCGCGACCTCGGTCGTACCCTCGGCAAGCGGGTGCGGCTGGAGATCGTAGGCGGCTCCACCGGCATCGACCGCGACATCCTCGAACAACTCGACGCACCTCTGGGGCATCTCCTGCGCAACGCCGTAGACCACGGGCTTGAACCGCCCGCGGAGCGCGTCGCGGCAGGCAAACCAGAGGACGGGCTCATCAGGCTCGAAGCGCGGCACAATGCCGGCCTGCTGCAAATAACCGTGGTGGACGACGGCAGGGGCATCGACCTGGCGGAGCTGCGCGAGACGATCGTCGCCCGGCAGCTCGCAACCCGGGAAAGTGCCGACACACTCAGCGAAACGGAATTGCTCGCCTTCCTGTTTCTGCCGGGCTTTTCGATGAAACTGGGCCTTACAGACGTCTCCGGCCGTGGTGTGGGGCTCGACGCTGTGCAGGCGATGACCAAGGAGGTCCGCGGTATCACCAGCGTCTCCTCGGAATTCGGGCACGGAACTAGGTTTCAACTGCAACTGCCGCTGACGTTGTCGGTCCTGCGCACGCTGCTCGTCGATGTCGATGGCGAGCCCTATGCGTTTCCGCTCGCTGCCATTTCGAAGACACTGAAATTGCAGCGGACGCAGATCAATCTCCTTCAGGGCCGGCCGCATTTTCGTCTGAACGACCGACAGATCGGGCTGATCACGGCACGCGAGGTGCTGAACCGTGGTGAGCCCGGATCCGAACCGGACGCTCTCTCGGTCGTCGTCGTGGATGCCGGTCAGGGCGAAGCATACGGCATGATCGTCGATCGTTTCCTCGGCGAACGCGAGCTAGTGATCCGGCCTCTCGATCCCCGCTTTGCCAAGATCAAGGACATCAGCGCGGCGGCCCTGATGGAAGACGGTTCGCCTGTCCTGATCTTCGACGTGGATGATCTGGTAAGATCGGTGGAGAAGCTTGCATCGTCCGGCGGATTTCGAGCCCTTCGGCGTGCCGCGGGCGGTCCAGAACCCGGCAGGCGCAAGCGCGTGCTGGTGATTGACGATTCACTCACGGTTCGCGAACTCCAGCGCAAGATGCTGGGCAATCACGGTTATGAGGTCGAAGTGGCGGTCGACGGCATGGACGGGTGGAATGCCGTCCGCTCCGGCCCCTTCGATCTTGTCGTCACCGACATCGACATGCCGCGCATGGACGGCATCGAACTGGTGAGCTTGATCCGAAAGGACGCTCATCTCAAGAACACGCCGATCATGATCGTTTCGTACAAGGATCGCGAGGAAGACCGCTCGCGCGGACTTGACGCCGGCGCGGACTACTATCTGACCAAGGGCAGCTTTCAGGACGAGGCGCTGATTCATGCCGTCGTGGACATGATTGGCGAGGCGACCGGATGAGATCGAAATTGGAAGCCAACGAATGAGAATCGGCATAGTCAACGATATGCCGATGGCGGTCGAGCTTCTGCGCCGGCTGGTCGTGTCGACCCGCGAACATCAGGTCGCATGGATGGCGACCAATGGTCGTGAAGCCGTCGAGGCCTGCAGACGTGACCTGCCGGATCTGATACTCATGGATCTAGCAATGCCAGAGATGGACGGCGTGGAAGCGACCCGCAAGATCATGGCAGAAACCCCGTGCTCGATCTTGCTGGTAACCGCCAGTATCGAAGCCAACGTCGCCGGGGTCTACGAAGCAATGGGTCATGGCGCGCTCGATGCAGTTGATATTCCGTCGGTGGGCATCGCAGGCAACGCCTCCTCGCAATCCGCACGGCTTCTGACCAACAAGATTGCAACGATCGGTAAGCTGGTCCGTGATGTGCCATCCAAGGCAAGTGGGCGGATATCAGTTGCAGCCGACCCCTCCCCTCGACGCCTGGTTGCGATCGGCGCCTCGGCGGGCGGGCCGGCTGCCGTTGCAAAGGTGCTCAGCGCATTTCCCATTGATTTTGGCGGCGCAATCGTGCTCGTCCAGCATCTCGATGCTCAGTTCATTCCAGGCCTTGCCGATTGGCTCGGGCAGCATACCCCGCTTCCGATCCGTGCGGCGCAGGAAAAGGACAGGCCTCAAGCGGGCACCGTTCTTGTCGCCAGTTCGGATGATCATCTGGTTTTCAAGTCGGCTCAGCAACTTGGCTACACGTCCAGCCCCAAGGACAACGTCTATCGGCCGTCCGTGGATGTGTTTTTCGAAAGCGCGGCGCAATGGTGGCCGGGTTCGGTAATTGGGGTCCTGCTTACCGGCATGGGCAGGGATGGGGCGCGCGGGCTGAAACAACTCCGCGACAAGGGGCATCTCACAATCGCGCAGGATGAAGCAACCAGTGCCGTCTATGGCATGCCTAAGGCCGCCGCTGCGATCGGTGCGGCGGTTGATATTCTTCCTTTGAGCGCTATCGGCTTACGCATTATCGAAGCCTGCGGGCGCCCCACGTGAAAGGGCTCGTCTGATGACGCAAGATCCAGAGCCGGTGCCGCCACTGGCAGATAATTATTCGTCGATGGTTCTGCTCATCGATGATCAGGTCATGGTTTGCGAGGCGGTCAGGCGCGCCCTGGCCAACGAGCCCGATATCGCCTTGCACTTCTGCACCGACCCGTTGAAGGCGATGGCCGTCGCGGATGAGGTAAAGCCAACCGTTATCCTGCAGGACCTCGTCATGCCCGGGGTCGACGGGCTGCATCTGGTGAAGGAATACAGGAAGCATTCGTCGACACACTCGGTTCCAGTCATTGTGCTGTCGAGCAAGGAAGATCCAGCTACCAAGGGCGAAGCCTTCGCTGCCGGAGCCAACGACTATCTCGTCAAACTGCCGGATCGCATCGAGCTGATTGCGCGCATTCGATATCACACGCGGGCCTATCTGGATCATGTCCAGCGAGACGCGGCGTACCGCGCGCTGAGGGAAAGCCAGCGACAGCTGATCAGCGCAAATCTCGAGCTTGAGCGTTTGACGCGGATCGATGGCCTGACGGGTCTCGGCAACAGGCGCTATTTCGATGAATATCTGGCGGCTGAGTGGAAACGCGCTCTTCGCGCACAGTCCCCGTTGTCGCTATTGATGATCGATGCCGACAACTTCAAACGATACAACGATGCCTATGGCCACATGGCCGGCGATGAGGTGCTCAAGCAAATCGCCCGGGTAATCCAGGGCAGTTCCGGCCGCTCCACCGATCTCGCTGCGCGCTACGGAGGCGAAGAGTTTGTCATCGTTCTGGTCGACACTTTGCTGGAACAATCGAGCAGCATCGCGGAGCGGCTCGTCCAGAGCGTGCGGAACCTGAACATCCCGCACGGCCCGGATCGGGTGACCATCAGCGTCGGCGTCGCGACAACAGTGCCCAACGAGAACGAGACACCAAACGATTTCGTCAATGCCGCCGATCTGGCGCTCTTCCGCGCTAAGTCGGAAGGACGAGATCGAGTGGCGCTTCACGTCCCCCGCAGCTAGAGAAGCTCGATGGAGGGCCTGGTCGATGTATTCTTGGATGTCGGCCGTTCGCGGCTCGATCCTTTCCATACTTCGCGAAACTCGACCCACTCCTGGATGGGCATCGGCGCGATCTACGCCGATCGGCTGGCGCGCCGAGGCTATGATTTGATCCTTGTCGCTCGTAACCGTGAACGTCTCGAAGAGCTGGCAAATCGCCTCCGCGGTGAGACCGGCAGGATCGTGGAAGTCGTCACTGCGGATCTCAATAACCGCAGCGATCTCGGCCTTATCGAAACCCTGCTCGGCACCGACACCAGAGTCACGATGCTGGTCAACAATGCAGGCATCGGCGCCATGGACACGTTGCCTGCGTCCAATGTGGATAAGATGGACGACATCATCGCGCGAGGTGCTGGCGGGACGTTTGGCGGAGGAAGTTTTATGCTCGCAACCAGCGAAAATTGGGCGTATCGTGGCATATCGTCGGTTGCTAATACTGGGGCCGGCGACTGAGAGCGCAAGACTCCCGCATCAAGACTCTGGGCGCGCTCGTAATTTGCTGTGTTCGGCGCCCTCACGAGACTGTCTGCCTCTGCCGAAACCTCTTTTGCTCGGTTCTGGCCAGAATTGCCTTTTTGCAGTTCGGAAGGGAGGAGCGTTCCGATGCAGATCATCCAGAACCGCCGTCATTTCCTGGCGGGTGCAATGGCAGGCGCTGCCAGTATCGTCGGACTTCCGAAGTCACTCCACGCGGAACCGCCGCTGGAAACGACCACGGTTCGTCTGCCGCGTTGGGTTGGTGGTTCCTATTGCTGGGCAGGCGCTTACATCGCCGGGGAATTGATGCGCGCAGATGGCTTCACAGACGTTCGCTACGTAGAAGGCGATAGGAGCGTCGACCAATCGGAGTGGATCGCACGCGGTGAGACGGATTTCTCTGTGAACTTTCCGCCGAACCAGATCGCGTCGATCGATGGCGGCGTGCCAATCAAGGTGCTAACCGGCCTGCATTCGGGATGCCTCGAACTGATCGCCAAGGAGCGCATCCGCAGTGTCACGGATCTGCGGGGCATGAGGGTGGGCGTGGACGGTTTCAACAACTCGCGACACGTGTGGCTGTCCCTCATGTCCGCCTATGTCGGGCTCGATCCCGTCAACGATGTCCAGTGGGTCTTGACTGAAGACGTCAAGCCGACGGAACTCTTCATCCAGGGGAAGATCGACGCATTCCTCGGCACGCCGCCCCAGCCGCAGCAGCTGCGCGCCAAGAAGATCGGCCACACGATCCTCAACAATGCCGTCGACCGCCCATGGTCACAGTATTTCTGCTGCATGATCTCCGCCACCACGGACTACGTGAACAGGTACCCGGTGGCGACCAAGCGGGTCTTGCGATCTATCCTCAAGGCCGCCGACGTCTGCGTGTCGGATCCGCAACTTGTAGCCCGGCAGATGGTCGATCGCGATTTCGTCCCATCGTATGACTACGCGCTCCAGACGCTCAAGGACATCCGATACGACCGCTGGCGCGAATTCGATCCTGAAGACTCCCTGCGGTTCTACACGCTGCGCATGCAGGAGACGGGCATGATCAAATCGAGCCCGCAACAAATCATCGCCGACGGAACGGACTGGCGCTTCCTCAATGAGTTGAAGCGTGAGCTGAAAACCTGATCCCATTTGTCTCAAGGGGAGACGTGGACATGGAAATCATCCAAAGCCGCCGGCGCTTCCTGGCCGGCCTTTCGGCAGCCGGCGCTACGAGCCTAGTTGGGGTTCGCCAGTCGCTCGCCTCAGACCCACCGCCAGAGACGACGCGGATCCGGCTCGTCCGGATTCCCAGCATCTGTCAGGCCCCCCAGTATGTAGCCGAAGAACTGCTGCGCAGCGAAGGGTTCACTGAGGTGCACTACCTCCAAAAGGAGGGGACCGCAGACATCGCGCCCGCGCTTGCCTCTGGTGAAGCCGATCTCAGTGCGCATTTCGCCGCCCCGCTCCTTCTCCGCCTGGAAGCAGGGGATCCCATCGTCATCCTGGCAGGACTCCACGTCGGCTGCTTTGAGCTGTTCGGCACCGATCGCATCCAAGCGATCCGCGACCTCAAGGGGAAGACCGTTGCCGTGCCAGCGCTAGATTCCAGCCGATACGTGTTTCTCGCCGCGATGACGGCTTATGTGGGCCTGGACCTCCATAAGGATATACACTTCGTCACGCATCCGGGACCCGAGTCCATCCGGCTCCTAAGTGAGGGGAAGATCGACGCCTACCTGGGCTTTCCCCCCGAACCGCAGGAGATGCGGGAGCGGCAGATCGGCCATGTGGTGATTAGCAGCACCGTGGACCGGCCCTGGTCGCAATACTTCTGCTGCATGCTGGCTGGGAACCGGGAGTTCGTCCGCACGAATCCGGTGGCCACCAAACGCGCCCTCCGCGCCATCTTGAAAGCGGCGGATTTCTGCACCAGCGAGCCCGAGCAGTCCGCCCAGTTCTTGGTGGAGCAGGGCTATACTAAGCGCTATGATCATGCCCTCCAGGTCATGAAGGCTATCCCCTACGGTTGGCGTGAGTATAGCGCTGAGGACACTCTGCGCTTCTACGCCCTGCGTCTCCACGAGGTCGGGATGCTCGAGAGCACCCCCCAGAAGCTCTTGGCCCAGGGCACCGACTGGCGTTTCTTCAGCGAACTGAAGAAGGAGTTGAAGACGTAGGCATTCGCCAACACGCCGCGTGCCCTATCGAGGGAAGGAGAGGCCTATGCAGATCATCCAGAACCGCCGCCGTTTCCTAGCCGGCGCCGCGTCAGCCGGCGCCGCGGGCCTTATCGGCACCTCGACACAAGCCTGGGCTGAGCCGTTGCCGGAGACCACCTCGGTCCGCCTGCCGCGGTGGATCGATGGCGCCTATTGCTGGGCTGGCCTGTATCTTGCCGGAGAACTGCTGCGCGCAGACGGCTTCACCGACGTCGAATACGTACAAGGCGACACCAGCGTCGAGCAGGGAGTGTGGATGGCCCGCGGGGAGACGGATTTCAGTGTGAACTATGTGCCCATTCATATCGCGTCTATAGATGCCAGCGTGCCGATCAAGATTCTTACCGGATTGCATGCCGGATGCCTCGAACTGATCGCCAATGACAAGGTCGAAACCATCTCAGACCTCAGGGGCAAGCGGGTGGGCATGCATGATCCAGAGTCCACGTCGCACGTGATGGTTGCCTTGATGGCTGCCTACATCGGACTCGACCCCGTGAACGACATCGAATGGGTCGTTGAGAAGGGAGATGCGGCAAAGGGCTTTGTCGAAGGAAGGTACGATGCATACCTCTTCACGCCGCCCGCGACGCTGAAGCTGCGCGCCAGGAAGATCGGCCACACGATCCTCAACACGACGCTCGACCGACCCTGGTCCCAACATTTCTGCTGCATGATCTCGGCCAGAGCGGAATATCAGGACAGGTATCCGGTTGCCACCAAACGGGTGCTCCGAGCCATTCTCAAAGGTGCCGATTCCTGCGTGTCCGATCCGGAATGGAGCGCGGGGCAACTGGTCGAACGAGGCTTTCTCCCTGACTACGGGCTCGCCCTGCAGACGCTCAACAACACGCGCTACGACGCCTGGCGGGATTACGACGCCGAAGCGTCGATGCGCTTCTACGCGCTGCGCATGCACGAAACGCGCATGATCAAGTCGAGCCCGCAACAGATTATCGCCGATGGAACGGATTGGCGCTTCATCGACGAGCTTAAGCGCGAGTTGAAGACGTGAGCAGCCAACCGGCACATTGTGCCCTTTTATGAGGAAGGAGAGGCCCATGCAGATCATCCAAGATCGCCGCACCTTCATTGCCGGCGCTGCGGCGACCGGCGCCGCAAGTCTCATCGGCCCAACGACTGAGGCCTGGGCCGAGCCGCCCCTGGAAACGACCACTGTCCGCCTAGGGCGGTGGATCGGTGGTGCCTATTGCTGGGGGTCCCTCTACCTCGCTGGAGAACTTCTGCACGCCGACGGCTTTACCGATGTCCGCTACGTGCAGGGCGACACCAGCGTCGACAATTCTCAGTGGCTCGCCCGCGGTGACACGGATTTCGATTTCAATATGCCGTCGATGCACATCCGGATCATCGAGGCCGGCGCACCGATCAAAGTGCTGACCGGTGTTCACGTCGGGTGCTGGGAGCTGAGGGCCGGTAACAGCGTCAATAGTATTGCGGATCTGAAGGGCAAGCGCGTGGGGGTTTGGCAAATGAATGATCACCCACAAGTTTTCCTGAGCCTCATTGCCAACTATGTGGGACTCGATCCAGTCCACGACGTTCAGTGGGTCGTAGGCGCTTCCCCGATGCAGGGTTTCATCGACGGGAAAGTCGATGCGTTCCTCGCCGGCACGGAAGAAATCCAGATGCTGCGCGCGGAGAAGATCGGCCACACGATCATCAGCAACGCCGTCGACCGCCCGTGGTCCCAGTATTTCTGCTGCATGGTCGCTGGCAGCGTGGATTATGTGGACAAATACCCGGTGGCTACCAAGCGCGTCCTGCGTGCCATCCTCAAGTCCGCCGATTTCTGCGCGGCAGACCCGACATCGGCGGCGCGCGAGCTGGTCGATCGAGGGTTCCTGCCCAGCTACGACATCGCACTGACAACGCTGCGAGAGACCCAGCACGACAAGTGGCGAGACTTCGATGCAGAGGATTCGGTCCGCTTCTACGCATTGCGGATGCAGGAGACGGGCATGATCAAATCGAGCCCGCAACAGATTATCGCCGACGGCACGGACTGGCGCTTCATAAACGAGCTTAAGCGCGAGTTGAAGACGTGAGAGGCGCAACTCGAAAGACTGCTGAAGAGGAGAACGTCATGCACATTATCCAGAATCGCCGCGGCTTCATGGCCGGCCTCGCAGCGGGTGCCGCGGGATTAGTCGCAGCCCCGAGGCTGGTGCTCGCCGAGCCGGCGCCAGAGATGACAAAAGTCCGGTTGCCGGTGTTCGCCAAGGTCTCAGACTGCCAATCGCCGATGTATGCGGCCACCGAGCTTCTGCATGCCGAAGGCTTGACCGACGTTGACTTCGTGTCTTCGGGCACCGGCCCGGATTCGTCGGACTGGATCGGCCACGGCGAGATCGACTTCGACTGGAACTACCCGCTCGCGCATGTGCTTAACATCGCAAAAGGCGCGCCGATAAAAGTCTTGACCGGCTTGCATGTCGGCTGTCTTGAGCTGATCGCAAACAATCGGGTCGTTGGCATCCCTGATCTGAAGGGTAAGACGGTCGGAGTGGATGGCAGCACCATCCAGTATCTGTTGCTGAATGTGATGTCTTCCTACGTCGGCCTTGATCCGGCAAAGGATTTCGAAACTCTCGTAACCCCCGATGCGGTTCAAAGCCTCGCGGAGGGTAAGATCGATGCGTTCCTCGGCGGACCGCCCACGCCCCAGCAGGCGCGCGAGCGAAAGCTCGGCCATGTACTTGTCAGCACGGCGATCGACAAACCATGGTCGCAGTATTTTTGTTGCATGCTGGCGAGCACCGCAGATTACGCAGGAAGTTACCCTATGGCGACTAAACGAGTCATGCGCGCCCTACTCAAGGCCGTGGATCTCTGCATAACCAATCCGGAAGCGGTTGCGAAAAGTGCGGTCGATACAGGCTACGCCAGCGACTACACGCTTCAGGCCATCCGTTCCGACATACGCTACGACAAATGGCGCGAATATGACCCCGAGGACTCCCTGCGTTTCTATGCGCTGCGTATGCAGGAGACAAATGCTGTCACGATGAGGCCGCAGGAGGTCCTGGACCGCGGCACCGACTGGCGTTTCCTTAAAGAGCTCAAGCGCGAGATGAAGACGTGAGCCACTGGCCGACGCGCGCCTTGCTGCTCCTCACCCTCGTCGCTGCGCCTGCGCACACCTCTGCGCACGAAGCGTCAGCGCACGCTGGGGATAAGGAGCGCCTGCCGATGATGGGCGCTGCACCGGATTTCACGCTGATATCGCAGGACCACAAG
This sequence comes from Mesorhizobium sp. 128a, assembly GCF_053848025.1. NCBI lineage: Bacteria > Pseudomonadati > Pseudomonadota > Alphaproteobacteria > Hyphomicrobiales > Phyllobacteriaceae > Mesorhizobium > Mesorhizobium sp. 128a. Next base: position 25,540 of record NZ_JBSPKY010000019.1, read on the forward strand.
CCGGTGTCGCTGCACGACTTTCGCGGCAAGGTTGTCGCGATTGCATTCATCTACACGTACTGTACCGACGTCTGCCCGATGCTGACCGCCAATATGGCAAGCGTGCAGGAAAAGTTGGGTAGTGCGTTCGGACCCCAAATCGTCTTCGTTTCGATCACCGTCGACCCGGAGCGCGACACGCCCGATGTTTTGAAGGAATATGCGCAAAATTTTGGCGCCGATCTGAAGGGCTGGTCGTTTCTTACCGGTGATCCGGCGATTGTCCATGAAGTTGGACGGAAATATGGGGTCATCGCGAAGAAGGCGGCGAACGGTGATGTCGACCATACCTTGTTGACGTCGCTCGTAGACCCCAATGGCATCTTGCGCGTACAGTATCTTGGCGTCCGGTTCGACTTGGAGGAGTTCCGGGATGACCTTGTCAGCCTCTTGGACGAATCCAAATAGCATAACGAACCGGCTCGTTGGCTGGGTTGCCCGGCTGCCGGCGCGCGTCCAGACCAAGCTCTTGATCGCGTTCCTGTCGATCGTCGGCCTGCTGATCGTGCTCGGGGCCGTGGGGTTGCAGGTGCTGAGTGGGGTCAACGATCAGACCAACGAGTTGATCAAGCTGCAGCGCAGGATCGCAGCCTACCGCCAGGTACAGCACGATACGACCACCCAGCTCTACGGCATCTCCACCGCCCTGTTGCTTCAGGACGACCGGATGCTGGATGCGGCGCTGCGCCAGCTCAATCAGTTCGGCTACGACCTCGACCGCATGGAGTTCGTCGCCAAAGCCGAGGTGGAAGTGCTTGGCCAGGTCAGGCAAGAGTACGAACGGCTGACAGCCGGGGTGACGCATGTGGCAGAGCTCGTCCACGCCGGCCGCACTGAGGAGGCGCGCAAGGTTCAGCTTGATGAAATCATACCGTCGGCTGATCGCCTCGAGCGGCTGACAAACCAGCTGGTCAACATCGCCGAAGCCGACATGGTGGCGGCCATCGAAACGACCGAGGGTGCGTACGGCACGTCCAGACTGATCGTGGTCTCGTTTGCGGTGGGCAGCATCCTGCTGGCGTTGGGGCTCGGCTACATCATCTCCTGGTCGTTGATCGAACCGGTCAAGAAGATCGAGACGCGTCTCAGCCAAATAGCGGCCGGCGACTTCGCCCAACGGGTTGTCGTCCCCAACCGCGACGAACTGGGAGCCCTTGCGGACAACGTCAACCAGACATCCGAGCGGCTGGGGCGCCTGTATCAAGAGGTGCGGGCGCGCACGGCCGAGCTTGCACGCTCAGTCGGCGAACTGGAGGCGCTTGGGGACGTCAGCAAGGCGGTCAATTCGACGCTGGATCTCGACACGGTGCTGAAAACGATCGTCGCCAAAGCGGTCCAGCTGTCGGAGACGGATGCTGGCACCATCTACGTGTTCAGCAGCACGCGGCAGCAATTCCGTCCGCGCGCAAACTTCGGTATGAGCGATGAGCTTATCGCCGCAGTCTCACACCAGACGATCGGGCTGGCCGACATGGGGATCGGCGACGCACCCGGGCGCTGCATGCCGGTGCAGTTCCCCGACCTCAGCGAGGAGGCCTCATCCTTCCTTGTCAGAAAGACGATCGTCGAAGCCGGATATCGCGGTATCCTGATTGTTCCGCTGCTGAGGCCCAACAAGATCGTCGGTGCACTGGTCGTCAGGCGCTACAAGCCAGGTGCCTTCCATGAGCAAGTTGTCCACCTGCTGGAGACCTTCGCGGCCCAATCGGTGCTCGCGATCCAGAATGCCAAGCTGTTTCGCGAGATCGAGGAGAAAGGCCGGGAACTGGAGGCAGCTAGCCGCCACAAGTCGCAGTTCCTCGCAAATATGAGCCACGAGCTCAGGACACCGCTCAATTCGGTCTTGGGCTTCACAGAACTGCTGGTCGACGGCATCTACGGCGAACTCCCGGACAAGGCAAAGACGACCATCGCGCGCGTGCAGGCCAACGGCCGTCACCTCCTCGGGCTCATCAACGACGTACTCGATCTCTCCAAGATCGAAGCCGGTCAGCTCACGCTGGCGATCGAGGACTACTCCGTCGCGCAAATTGTTCGATCGACCGTTACGGCTGTCGAGCCGCTGGCACGAGCGAAGGGTCTTGAGCTTTCAACGACTGTTGCCAAAAACCTTCCAATCGGCCGCGGTGACGAACGCCGGTTGACACAGGTCCTGCTCAATCTTGCAGGCAATGCCGTCAAATTCACCGAAACAGGTGCGGTCGACATTCTTGCCGATGCGGTCGACGGGCACTTCGAGATGACTGTCCGAGACACCGGTCCCGGCATCGCGTCCAAGGACCAGGCTCTCATCTTCGAAGAATTCCAGCAGGTCGACAACAGCAGCACCAGGCAGAAGGGCGGTACGGGTCTTGGCCTGGCGATCTCGAAGCGCATCGCCGAAATGCATGGCGGAACCATAGACGTCGAGTCCGTGATCGGATCAGGATCGACATTCCGGCTGAAGGTACCAATCCGGGTGAATGAGGACGTGAGGGCCGCATGAGCAAACGAATCCTGATGGTGGAAGACACCGAGGACAACCGCCAGATCATCCGCGATCTCATTGCCACCACCGAATACGAACTGATCGAGGCGGCGGACGGCGCCGCCGGCGTCGCAGCGGCCGGAGCGCACAGGCCAGACCTGATCCTTATGGACATTCAGCTCCCGGTGATTGACGGGTACGAAGCGGCGCGCCGCATCAAGGCCGACCCGGCGCTCCGGCACATTCCGATTATCGCCGTCACCTCCTACGCGTTGTCGGGCGACGAGGCGAAAGCCCTTGCTGCTGGGTGCGATGGGTACATCGCCAAGCCATTCAGTCCGCGCCAGCTGCTTTCCGAGATTCGCCAGTTCCTTTCCTGAGGGAGGCAGCGCCGTGCACGATCCGCCTCGCATTCTCGCGGTCGACGATACCCCGGAAAATCTCGAGATCCTGCGCATGCGCCTCGAGGCGAATGGCTATGAAGTGGTGACGGCCGCGGATGGCGAAGAGGGACTTGCGAAGACCCGCGAACTCACACCAGATCTGATCCTTCTCGACATCATGATGCCGAAACTGGACGGCATCAGCGTGGTGCGCATGCTCAAGCAGGACATCGCCCTGCAGGCGATTCCGGTCATCCTCGTCACCGCGAAGGCGGACACGCGCGATGTGGTCGAGGGGCTGGACGCCGGGGGCGACGACTATCTGACAAAGCCCTTCGAGCACAGGGCGCTGTTGGCACGGGTGCGTTCGATGCTGCGCCAGAAGGCGCTTCACGATACCGTCGCAGGCCAGGCCCAACTACTACAGGATCAGGCCGCGCAGCTTTCCGACTGGAACCGCTCGCTCGAGAAAACCGTGGCTGAGCAGGTGACAGAGCTCGAGCGCTTGGCGCGGCTCAGGCGGTTTCTGCCCGAGCAGGTCGCAGATATCATCATTGCGGCGGGAAATGGTGACGCGCTTCTGCAAAGTCACCGTCGGGAGGTGACCGTCGTTTTCTGCGATCTGCGCGGCTTTACAGCCTTCGCCGAGACCGCCGAGCCCGAAGAAGTCATGACGGTCCTTGCCGAGTATCATTCTTGCCTCGGTGAACAGATCGTCCGCCACGAGGGAACTCTTGAGCGGTTCGTGGGCGACGGTATCGTTGTGGTTTTCAACGATCCACTGCCATGTGCCGACCACAGCGAGAGAGCCGTCTCAATGGCTGCTGCGATGCGCGACGCGATTAACGAGCATTCAGAGCGATGGCGCAAGCGGGACTATTTGCTAGGCTTCGGGATCGGCATCGCCAGGGGCCACGCAACCATCGGGCGCATCGGTTTTGATCGGCGCTCGGACTATGCCGTCATTGGCACCGTGTCGAACCATGCCTCCCGATTGTGCGAGGCCGCCCAGTCCCGCCAGATTCTCGTTAGCCAAAGGGTCCTCGGCGCTGTCGAGTCGCTGGTCGAATCCGTTCTTGTTGGCGATCTGACGCTGAAGGGTTTTCGCCGCCCAATGCCTGCCTATGAAATCGTGCGGTGGTTCGGTCGACCAGGCTAGCGTTGGACGCCCTCGGTCTCTTTCGGCCGATTCGACCCGTGCGAACCGGTCTCCGTCCGGATTTCCCTGTAACAGGCCTAAAAGCAGGGAACTTTCCTCGGATTTGAGTGCCCGAGCCAATTTCGGCGTGTAATCTCAATGCAATTTCAGCGCTTTAGACGAAAATTCCCTATTCGGCCTAACAGGGAAATCAAGGGTGCCCTAACAGGGAAACGGCAGCAGGCGTTTGCGGTGACCCCTGTTGACGGCCGTTTACCTATTGCCGTCAGGATCGGCCCGTGTGTTTTGCAAGCTCTGCACGTTTGCCAGTTAAGGGCTCATCAATGCCGAATGCTCCTCTAATCACCTCGGCATTCCGCTCGGAGGCAGCAGTCGCTTCAGAGCGGCGATGCGGAACGGTGCATTGACGGCGCCGTAGCCCTTGTAGCCGTTTCGGCGCTCAACGACCTCGAAGAAAAAGCCCTCGCCATAGTTTTGGCTGTAGAGTTGGAGATACTCGCCGACCTCATCGCGATCGAAGAGGATATTCTCGGCTCGCAAGCGGCTCGTCAGATCAGGATCCAAGCCGAGGCGTGCTTCAAGGTCATCATAGTAGTTCGCCGAAATTTCCAGCGCATGGAAGCCCAGTGTTCTCAACCGAGCCGCCGTGGCAAAGATGTCGTCGCATGCGAATGCGATATGCTGGATGTTGGAGCCGAAGCTTTCGGCGATGAAGTGGCCCGCCAGTGTCTTGCGGCTTTCGGCACCGTTGAGCGTCAGTCGCAGTCGGCCATCCGCCCCCTCGACGACTTGGCTTCGTACCAGACCGCCCGGATCGACGACGTCGACCATCGGCAATTTTCGCGCCCGGAAGATGGAGGTGTAGAAGAGAAGCCAGGTCAGCATCTCCTCGTAGTTCATCGTCTGCGCGGTATGATCGATGCCGATAAGGCCAGCGCCCGGCTCGCCGGCTTGATTCAGGAGATCGAATTCAACATCCCAGACCTTCGAGAGAGCGTCATCGAGGAAGTAAATGACGCCGCCGCCGACGCCGCGGATTGCGGGAATGAAGAGCTCGTCGGGACCGTGTTGCTCGACGAAGGTCTCCGCGCCCAGTGCCCTCGCCCGCGCCACCGTCGCAGCCGCATCGGAAACCCTAAGCCCCATCGCATAGGCATTGGTGCCGTGCACGACATAGGAGGAATGGGCAAAGCCGCCGTGCCCGGTGTTGATGACGATGTTGATCCCGCGGTCTCCACCTTGCCTCCAAACTGTCACGTCGCGATTCTTGTGGCGAGCCGACAGCGAGAAGCCCATGGTCGAGAGAAGTGCCGCCAGTTCCTCGCCTTCCTTCTCGTTGGCCGCGAACTCGACGAACTCGACCCCCGAGACACCAACCCGGTCCGGCATATCCGGTGGATCGAGCGCAATTGCCGGCTCGGCTCGGCGCACCTGATCCATCAGAAAGATGAGCGAGCGCCTTCCATCCATCGCGATCGACTTCGGCGAGCCGCCGCGAAACTGGTCGTTGAATATCTCCAAGGATAGTGGCCCGTCATAGCCCGTTGCCGCCACGGCCCGCATGAAATCGGTGACCGGCAGGTCGCCCTCTCCCGGCATGTTGCGGAAATGGCGGCTCCAGTAAAGCAGATCCATGTCGATCAGCGGTGCATCCGCAAGCTGCACGATGAAGATACGGTCCCCGGGGATGGCGCGAATGGTCTCGACGTCGATCTCTCTCGACAGTGTGTGGAAGGAATCGAGAATGAGGCCGATGTTCGCATGGTCAGCACGGCGCACGATCTCCCAGGCGTCGCGGTGGTCGTTGATATGGCGCCCCCACGCGAGCGCTTCGTAGCCGACACGCAAGCCCCGTCGCGCCGCGCGCTCGCCTAGCTCGTGGAAATCGGCGACGGCCCGGTCTATGCCGCCAAGCGCCGCCGGCGAAACGTTTGAGCAGACCAGCATCAGATCGGTGCCGAGCTGCTGCATCAGGTCGAACTTGCGTTCGGCCCTATCGAAGGCGCGTTGCCTTTGCGGCTCCGGTAGTCCTTCGAAATCACGGAATGGCTGGAACAGTGTGATCTCCAGTCCATGATCGCGAACCATGCGGCCCACCTCGGCCGGCGTACCGTCGAAGGCCAGGAAGTCATTCTCGAAAATCTCCACGCCATCGAACCCGGCCGCGGCTATGGCCGCGAGCTTTTCGCGAAGGTCGCCGCTGATCGAGACGGTGGCGATGGAGGTCTTCATCGTTGCTGGCGCGTCACAGGAGCGCGATGACACGCGTTGGCCCGCCGGTCGCGCCCTTTACCTTCGGAATGCCGAGGAAGAGACGCGCGCCGGCTTCCGGGATCGCATCGAGATTTGCAAGGCACTCCACGCCCCAGCGGCCGCTGCCCAGGCATTCATAATGGACCGGGAATGCTCCGCTCGAATTAAGTCCCGTATCGAGCGAAAGCGTATCGACGCCGATACCCTTCACCTTGCGTTCGTTGATCAGGAACTGTGCGGCCTCAAGGTGAAAACCAGGAGTGTGGTTCTTCTTCTCGTCGTCCCTACCAGCGAATTTTGGATCGCTGACCAGTTTGTGCCAGCCTGAGTTCATCACCACGCAGCAGCCTTCCGGCAGGGGTCCGTTCTTCATTTCTCAGGCCTTGATGTCGTCGGGCGTCAACGCAGTGTCAGCGTTCTCGGCAGCGCGCGCTGCGATGTTGATGATGGCCACCGGAACGACCAGGTCCGCGATCGGGATCAGATCCGCCGTCATTCCATCGGCGGAAAAGTGGATCGGCGCGTCCATATGCGTGCCGCTATGCTCGACGATCGTCCAGCGGTTGAGGTTCACTTTGTCCTTGGCGAAGGTGACGAGATGTTCGACAGTGAACCATTTTTCGCCACTGAAGGTCGGACAGCCCTCATAGAGAGCGTGTGGGAGGTTGACTGTATCAGTGAAGCTGATCGGCGCCGCCTGGGCTGGCGGCCCCGCCGGAAGCGTGGCGACCGCCGCGGCAAGCCCCAGTGTAAATCCGGCTTTGAGCAAGCCTCTCCGCGTCGCATTTTCACAGATCGAATGAAGACATCCTGGAGGGCACATGCGATTTCTCCTTCCCCTGTTCGGTTCAAAATCCACGCACTTACTATACTAACCAGTTCGTTCATTATTCATGCGAGCGAACCCATGGTTGACATCGCGCGACTATGTGTCGATCAACTCCTGCAGCGATTTCACGGCAGTTGCGTATCCACGAGGTCCGAGACCGGCGATGACCGCAGTCGCGACCGTCGAGACCAGCGAGCGATGATAGATTTCCTCACGCCGGTGGATGTTGGAGATGTGCAGCTCGACGATCGGCCCAGTAAACATCTTCAGCGCGTCGAGAATGGCAATCGAGGTGAAGGAGAAGCCTGCCGGATTGATGACGATGCCGGCGCCGTCCTCGATCGCCTGGTGGATCCAGTCGACGATCTCGCCCTCGAAGTTGGACTGATGGAAGCGAAGGGGATGTTCCCCTGTCGCCTCCCGACACATGATCTCGATCTCGGCGAGCGTCGTGCTGCCGTAAATCTCGGGTTCGCGTGTACCGAGGCGATTGAGGTTCGGACCGTTGATCACGAAGATAGGCTTCATTCGGCAGCCTCCTGTCACCCTTGATAGCCGAGCAAGCGCGGCAGCCAGAGCACAAGCCCCGGAAAGAACGTGATCAGCGCCAGCGAACCGATCATCGCCCAGAGGAAGGGCAACACATTGCGCACCAGCTCCCTGAACGGCACCTCGGCGATCCTGGTCATGATGAAGAGCAGCAGGCCGTAAGGCGGTGTGACCAGGCCAAGCATGATATTGACGACGACCACCACGCCGAAATGCACCAGATCGATGCCCAGCGCTCTCGCGGTCGGGATGAGCACCGGAACGATCACCAGCAGGATGGTCGTTCCTTCTAGCACGCAGCCCAGCAGCAAGAGCAGGATGTTGACGAGGATAAGGAAGCCGGTGGGCGATAGCTGCCAGGCATGCAGCAAGGCGCTTACCGACTGCGGGATATTTTCGACGGTGACCACATAGTTGAACACCAGCGCGCCACCGATCAGCATGCCGATCGAGGCGCTGGTGCGGGCGCTGACCAGCACCGAACGGTAGAGATCAGCCAAGCTGACGCTGCGATAGAGGACCACCGAGACCAGCAGCGCATAGGCGCCGGCGACGGCAGCCGCCTCAGTCGGCGTCGTCGCACCGCTATAGATGCCACCCAGCAACACTACGGGCATCATCAGCGAGGGCAATGCCTGCCAGGTGATGCGCGGCAACTGGCGAAGCGGCGTTGGCGGCTCGACCGGGAAGCCACGCACGCGTGCATGATAGGCAACGATGCTCATCTGCCCGGCCGCCATCAGCAAACCCGGCACGACGCCTCCGAGGAAGAGGTAGCCGATCGACGCGTCGGAGACGAGGGCGTAGACGACCATCGGGATGGAGGGGGGGATGATCGGCCCGATCACGGCGGTGGCGGCGGACAGCGCGGCAGCGTAGCTCGGCGGGTATTTGCCATCCTTGGTCATCATCTTCTGCATCAGCTTGCCGGGGCCGGCCGCATCGGCGATCGCCGAGCCCGACATGCCGGCGAAGATGATCGCCTGGACGATGTTGACGAAGGCGAGGCCGCCGCGGAAGCGACCGACAATGGCATTGCAGAAGCGCAGCAGCCGCTCCGTCATCGAGCCGATGTTCATCAATTCGGCGGCCAGCACGAACAGAGGCACCGCGAGAATGATGTAGTTTGCATACATCCCGTTCAGCAGCTGCTCTGCCACGGTGCCCATGTCGAGCCCGGCTAGCAGGAGATAAAGGATCGAGCCGGCGATCATGGCATGACCGATCGGCAGGCCGAGAAAGGCGAGCGCGGTAATCGCTACGATCGACAGGGAGAAGGGGCTGGCAAGGTTCACGTCCCCGACCCCATTTCTGTCGGATCTGGCCTCTTTGGAGCTGGGCCGAAGGCGGCCTGCCAGGAGAGCCACAGGTAACGCACAAGCGTAGCGACGACGAACACCACGTAGATGGAGAAAAGCCAGTCGAAGCGGAACTTCAGGTAGGCGGTGTGCTCGACCTTCATGAAGGTCACGTAGGCGAGGACCGCTGGGAAGGAGATCGCGTAGAGCACGACGATCGCGGCGGCCGCGGCCAGGAACATGATGCGGCGGACCCTTGGCCCGGCCGATGCGTAGAAGAGGTCGAAGCGTATCTCCTCCTCCTCGCGGATCACGAAGGCTGCGCCCCAAAGCACCAACCAAATCCACAGAATGACGCTCAGCTCATTGGTCCAGCCGATCGGGAAGTTGAGCAGGTAGCGGAAAAGGATCTGCAATATGAATACGGCAAACATCAGCGCCAGCATGGCCGCGAGCACGACCTCGGCGAAGCGATAGAGTCCGCCGGCGATGGAGCGGGGATTGGCGTTCAAGACATGTCCCTCGTGGCAGTCGCTGCTGGCGCAGCCAGCTCCGTCGGGCTTTAACCGCCGGAGCCGGAGGGCGCATCAGAGCGCGTTGATCTTATCCAGCATTCCCGCCGGCCAGTCCTTCGCCAGGTCCGACGCCAGATACTGCTCCTGCACATGCTTGCGGAAGGCGGCGACGTTGGGCTCGTAGAGCTTCAGCCCCTTGCCCTTGAAGAACTCGACCAGCTCCTTTTCCCGCGCCAGATGCTTGCTGGTCGAAAATTCGATGGCAGCGTCGGCCGCCGTCTGGAACTTTGCCTGCTTGTCGGCGCCCATCTCGTCCCACACCTTCTTCGAGACAGCCAGCAGATCGAAGCCAACGAGATGCGACGTCAGCACGATCTGAGACATCACTTCGTAGAATTTCATGTTCGACATTCGGCAGCGGATTGTCCTGCCCGTCGATCGCGCCGGTCTGTAAACCGGTATAGACCTCCGCATAAGCCATCGGGGTCGGGTTGGCGCCGAGCGCCTTGCCAAGGAACTGCCAGGCGTCGCCGCCAGGCATCCTGAGCTTGACTCCGGCCAAATCGGCGGGTGTCTTGACTTCCTTGTCGGGCTTGAGGCCTAACTGGCGCACGCCGAAATAGGTAGGGCCAAGCACCTTTATCCCGAGCTGGTCCTCGGTCATCTTCTTCAACTCCGCGCCTGACTCGCTGGCGAAGAACCTTCTCATGTGGGCCGCATCGCGAAACAGGTAGCCCGCGGTGACAATCGACCATGCCGGAATTTGCTTGGAGACGTCCTGCGGGGCGATGTTGCCCATTTCGAGGTTGCCGCGCTGCATGGCGACAAGCTCGGTACCTTGCTTGAAAAGGTTGCCGCCATAGTACCCTTCGAAGGTGAAGTCATCCTTGATGGCGTCGGCGAATTTCTTCATCATTTCGGCCCGGATGTCCTGCTCTGAGAACACCGCCGAGAATCGCAGCTTCGGCTTGTCCTGCGCAAAAGCCGGAAAGGCCGCGGCGGTCGTCATAAGACCAGTCCCAACAAGAAACTGGCGTCGGGTTGCGTTCAGCGTCATATCTTCCTCCCTGTTTTATTCCCATGTTCCTGATGGGGTTTGCCGCCGCCAGCCGGTCGTGGAAGGGGCGTGTTGTCGAAGGCGGCGAACGCCGCCCTCATTCGATCGATGTTCGGTGCGATGCCGGTGAAAAGTTCGAACGCCCGCGCCGCCTGAAAGACCGCCATGCTCTGGCCGCTCAGCGTGCGGCAGCCCCGGCGCCGCGCTTCGGCTAGAAGCTCCGTCTCCAGCGGGAAGTAGACAATGTCGGCAACCCAGCAATCTGGCCTCAGCAACGCAGGATGGAGAGGGATACCCGGTAGCTTGGTCATGCCCACCGGCGTCGCATTGACGATCCCGTCCACCCGCGCCGCTGCCGCTACGCAGTCGGAAACCGCTTTCACCCGGTCGGCGCCGAACTGCGAAGCGAGCCGCGCGACCAGCGCGGCTGCCCTTGCCCCCTCGATATCAAAGAGCCGCAGCTGCCCGACGCCACCATCCAGCAATGCGTAGGCGACCGCCGCGCCAGCCCCGCCGGCACCGAGCAGCAGGACGCTGTCGCTGGGCGCCCCAGCCATCTCCCGCCGGACACTCTCCTTGAACCCGTGCAGGTCGGTGTTGTGCCCAATCCGGCGGCCGTGGCCGAGCACGACAGTGTTGACAGATCCGATCGCCTCCGCCGCCGCAGACAATTCGTCGAGCAGCGGGATGATCTCCTGCTTAAAGGGATATGTGACATTCAGCCCGTCGAAGCCGAAATCTGCGGCGGACGCGAGTATGTCCTTGAGCCCCAAGGTCCCGTCGCCCATGCGGTCGGCATCGAGCAGACGATATATGTAGGCAATGCCTTGTGCCCTGCCCTCGGCCTCATGCATTGCCGGCGTCCGCGACAGTTGGATGCCTCGCCCGATCAGACCGACCAATACACGCCGCGGATCGGTAGCCGCATACCGATCGGCTTTGATACTGGCAGTAGCTGACGCCAATCCAACCTCCCCGACGCCGCCTTGCTCCTCGCAAGTTCCTCCCGGCATTCAAAGTAAGTTTGTACCGTTTGGTTAATTTCGTCAATGGCTTTGTACGAAACGGTTAATTTGCTAATCGTTCGCGCTGGAGTAACCCTGCACTGGGAGAATTAGCCTGACATGGACGACAAACCGGCAAACGGACGAAGCGGCTGGAAGCAGGATCCGGCGGGCGTGCGCAAAAACATCCTTGCCGTCGCGATGACGGAGTTTGCCGCCAACGGTCTCGCGGGTGCGCGCATCGACGAGATCGCGGCCAAGACGAATACGTCGAAGCGCATGATCTACTATTATTTCGGTGACAAGGAAGGGCTATACGGCAGGGTTCTTGAAGAAGCCTATCGCGAGGTCCGCGCAGGGGAACAAGAGCTCGAGCTTGACGACCTGCCGCCGATCGAAGCGCTGGCGAAACTGGCCGAGTTCACGTTCGACCATCACAGCCGGCATCCGGACTTTATCCGGATCGTCATGATCGAAAATATCCACCGCGCCGAATATATGGGGCAGTCGGAGCTGATACGGCTGCTCAATGCTGGCGCCGTCCAAAAACTGGAAGCGATCTGTCGGCGCGGTCGCGAAGCCGGGCTGTTTCGTGACGATGTAACGCCGCTCGAACTACACTGGCACATCAGCGCGATGAGCTTCTTCAATGTCTCCAACCGCGCCACCTTCTCGCGCATCTTCGGCCACGACCTGTTCAGCGCTAAAGGCCAGGGCGCTTTAAAGCAACATATGGTCGAGATGGTTGTCGATCTTGCACGCAAGCCGGATGGGCGACTACGTCGTCGCTGATCGTTGAGGCTGCGTGTCGGCACAGCAGCACGCCCGAAGGTGTCGCGATGGCTCGATGGAGATATGCCTGTGCCTAGCTGAATGTCAGCAATGCGGCCAACCTCATTTCTTTGTCTGGTGGGCATTCGTTGTCAGTGGTCCAATATGAGTCAACGAAATCAAAGCGATGCAGCCGCGTTCGCCATGTAGGATTGGCTAACTGGGCCGCAAAAACCCGGTAAGTCATTGAAAAATAGCAACATGGTGGGCCCGGAGGACGTAATAAGATCGTTGATTTCATTGGCTTTTTCGTGGGTCAAAATCAGAAGTCTTCCCGTATCGTTCCGTATGGTTCCGCGACGCTTTCATCGTCAAAACTTGGCTAGATATGCATTGATGTGCGCCTGCCTTGGGTAACTTCGAAGGCTGTGACAATCCACTTTGGTCTGCTGCGTTTGGGCCAGGTATAGCTGCAGAAACCGTACTTTTGGATGTTAGTTATCCTAGCGCCACAAGAGTGCCTGTGAAGGCCTGAACAGCCGCGCCTGCCTCGACCCAACTACCCGAGAGTTTGACTGGCAAGCGCATAGGTCACCGGTCCAGTTGAGCCGCCGACGGCAAAATCGTCGAGGGGCTTGCCCATCGACATGGTGAGCACCGTGTCGAAAACCGGCATTCCGCTGTGCGACAGAAAGGCGGCGAACTCGCCATTGTCCATGTGGGTGTCTATGCGCAGGAATGACCCCGAATGCTCGGCCACGTGCGGCCGCACGATCGCTACGGCGTCGGCGTCACTTTCCGCCACGACCGGCCCCACGACATGGCCCCGCCCGAACGGCCGACAAAGCGCGAACGCGCTCAGCTTGTCACCCTTGAAAAGACCATAGCCGGCGGAGTGCGCGAAAAGCCTTTCGATGAGTGCCGCCCGCTTCACGCCAAATCCTGCCGCGTCGAGCGCGATTGTCGCGGGAATGTCCCTTGCGTCCAAAGTCCGGACATCGCCTCGAATATCTGCCGGCCCAGCCATCGTCTGCATCCGGGCGATGCCCTGGCATTGATAAACGGTCTTCTCCGGCTGGAAGTCGAGCGAGAGATAGAGCCGTCTTGCCGCGCGCGTTGCATTAAGGCGCAAATCGTGCCCGGCGACCTTGTCGAAGACCCGCTTCATCAGCCATTGCCCCGCTCCCAGCGTCTGGAGTCGCGGCGAGGTGATGACCATCCCCACGGTGGCGAAATCGGTGCCATGTGCGAACCACATGGCCGAGCCGAGAACCCGACCGATCTCGTCGAGCGCCACGAACCCCTCTCCCGATTCGCGCAGGAATTGCCAATCCTCGGCGCGGTGCGGCCATCCCACGGAGAGCGAGAGTGCATGCAGCCGGTCCAGCTCGACGCCTTCGATGTCGCCGATACGCATCGAGAAGGTGTCGATTTTCAAGTTTCCGGACGGCTTCAAGTCCATGCCTCTGAAATATCCCCGCAAATTGACCGGCGACACGCCGCAACAGCTCTTTGTCCACCAACGCTAAACAAACAGGCCCGTACGATTTGCTCGAAAGCCCCCTGCCAACGCAAGATTCAACTGAAACATTTCCGCTTTCGGCACGCAATCGCGCGAGAACGCAGACATCCTCTGCGGAAATGTAGCAGCACACAATCGTCGGCATCGATCCCGGCGATCCCGATATGCTTTGAGGGCTGGAATGGACGTCTTCGACATTCTCGACCGTCTCGTCGCCTTCCCATCGGTCGCTGGCAAGCCGAACGGTGACATCACCGACTGGATCGAGGCCTATCTCGCGGGGCACGGGGCGCAGGTCACGGTGCTGCCGGGGCCGGAAGGCGACCGTTTCAATCTTTTCGCGACGATCGGCCCTGCCGATGTCTCGGGCTACATCCTGTCCGGCCACATGGACGTCGTCCCCGCCGGCGAACCGCAGTGGAGCTCGGCCCCTTTTACGCTGCGCCGGGAGGGCGAGCGGCTCTATGGGCGCGGCACCACGGATATGAAGGGGTTTCTGGCCGCGGTGCTCGCGGCCGTGCCCATGCTGACGAAGCTTCGCCTTGCCAGGCCAATCCATTTCGCCTTCTCCTATGACGAAGAGGTGGGATGCCGCGGCGTGCCGCATTTGATCGCCCGCCTTGCCGAACTTTGCGCCAAGCCGCTCGGCGTGATCGTCGGCGAGCCGAGCGGCTTGCGCGCCGTACGCGGCCACAAGGGCAAGGCGGCTGCCCGCGTGACGATGAACGGGCGGTCCGGCCATTCCTCGCGACCCGACCTCGGCCTCAACGCCATCCATGCCATGGCCGGTGCACTGAGCGCGGCTGTGAACGAAGCCGAGCGGCTGACGAACGGTCCGTTCGACCCGGCCTTCGAGCCGCCCTATTCCTCGCTGCAGGCTGGCGTGATCAAGGGCGGACAGTCGGTCAACATCATTCCCGACAGCTGCACTCTGGAGCTGGAGGCGCGCGCCATACCGGGCGTCGACCCGGCCAGCCTGCTTGCACCGGTGAGGGCGAAGGCAGAGGCCAGTGAGACCGACGGCTTTCGGGTCGAATGGACGCCGCTCAGCGCCTATCCGGCGCTGTCGCTACCACAGGACGCGCCGGTGGCGGCGCTGCTGCAAGAGCTGACTGGCGAGGTGCCGATCGCCGCCGTCAGCTACGGAACCGAGGCCGGGCTCTACCAGTCGGCAGGGATCGATGCGATCATCTGCGGTCCCGGCGACATCGGCCGCGCCCACAAGCCGGATGAATACATTTTCACCAGCGAACTCGCCGCCTGCCAGCGATTGATCGAGGCGCTGGGCGCCCGTTGCGCGGCCTGAAGGGGAACCGGAATGACATTCCTGTTCAATTCCGATGCGCGGCGCGGGGCGATCTTCGCCGAAGCCTTCGCCAAAGAACTGCCGGACGTCCCCTTTACCATCGATGCCGCAACGGTCGATCCCAACGCGGTACGCTATCTCATTACCTGGACCGCGCCAGAAGACCTCGCCCGTTACCGGAATCTGGAGATCCTTTTTTCCCTGGGCGCAGGCGTGGACCAATTTCGCTTCGATGCCGTGCCGGCGAAGGTGAAGATCGTGCGGACGATCGAGGAAGGCATCGTGCGCATGATGCAGGAATATGTGACGCTTGCCGTGCTCGCCCTGCATCGCAACCTGCCCGCCTATCTGGCGCAGCAGCGCGCCGGCCAATGGCGCGACATCGGGCAACTCCAAGCCGGGTCGCGCCGGATCGGCGTGCTCGGCCTCGGGCAACTCGGACAGGCCGTCCTCGATCGCCTGAAGCCCTTCGGCTTTCCGCTTGCCGGCTGGAGCCGCTCGCCACGGCAGATCGAGGGCATATCCTGTCATCATGGCGAGATTGGACTGAAGGAGATGCTCGCGGCCAGCGACATACTGGTCTGCCTGCTGCCGCTGACCGAAGACACGCGCGGTTTCCTCGAAGCCGATCTGTTCGCGAAGCTGCCCAAGGGCGCGGCGCTCGTCCACACCGGCCGGGGAGCACAGCTCGATCATGAAGCACTTGTCGCCGCGCTCGACAGTGGCCACCTTGCGGCGGCGATGATCGATGTGACCGATCCCGAACCGCTGCCCGCGGGTCATCCTTTCTGGTCGCATCCGAAGTTCATCCTGACCCCGCATGTCGCGAGCGTCACCCAGCCCGCGACTGCTGCGCGCGCCGTCATTGAAAACATCCGACGCCACCGCGCTGGGCTCGACCCCATTGGGCTCGTCGACCGGTCGCGCGGCTATTGAAGTCCAACCTGAACGGCCATCCCTTGTCCCTGCTCAAGACCGTCGAAACCAGCCCTGCCTTCCCGCCGCGCGAGTCCAGGGCGCTGCCCGAACGACTGATAGCCGGCGAGCCTTCATTCAAGACCTGGGCGCAGGACGCCGCCAAGGACGATCTCGTCCACACCGGCATCTGGGAAGCGACGCCCGGCGAGACGCGCTCGATCAAGGGGGAGACTTTCGAGTTCTGCCACATCCTCACGGGCGTGATTGAAATCACACCCGATGGCGGCGAGGCGGTGACCTACCGCGCTGGCGACAGCTTCGTGATGAAGCCTGGCTTCACCGGTGTCTGGAAGACCATCGAGACGGTGCGCAAGATCTACGTGACAGTCGGCTGAAAGCGTCCGCGTGAGGTGCCGGCCCCCGCAACAGATTTTGCCGTCCCTCATCGCCAGTACGCAACAATCATCCGCGACTGATCGTCGAACGGTGCATGCTGCGCTCCTGCTCGCGCTAGGTTCCCGCAGCATGCTGCAAGGTGGTCGCCTATGAAGTTGAGCTTCGATCCGGATACCGTCTCCCTTCCTGTCGGCCATTTCATTGGCGGAGAGCTGATCGCGGCCGAGGGTGCGATCGAGATGCGCCGGCCGTCGGATGGCAAGGCATACGCCGCCAGCCCCGTGGCCGGCGTCGATATGGTCGACCGTGCGGTAGCGAGCGCCAAGGCGGCGCTGAAGGACAGCAACTGGGGCGGCGTTCGGCCGCGTGAGCGCACCAGGGCACTCCAGGCTTGGGCCGACCTTATCGAGGCGGAAGCCGAAACGCTGGCAAAAATCGAGGCGTTGTGCTCGACGCGGCCCGTCGGCCAGCTCGTTGCCGGCGACATCGCCGTGACCGCCGAGCAGATCCGCTTTTTTGCCGAATTCGCCGACAAGGAAGGCAGCGAACTCGTGCCCACGGACGATGCCACCCTTGGCATGATCATGAGCGAGCCCTATGGCGTGGTCGGCGCGATCACGCCCTGGAATTTTCCTATCTCGATGGCCGGCTGGAAGCTTGGTCCGGCACTGGCCGCGGGCAATGCGGTGGTGTTGAAGCCGTCGGAAATGACGCCCTTCTCGGCCGTCTATTTGGCAGAGCTCGCCGTCAGGGCGGGCCTGCCTACCGGGCTGATCAACGTGGTGCTCGGGGACGGTCCGACGACCGGCACGGCGCTGACCGGTCATCCCGAGATCGCCAAGGTCTCGTTCACCGGCTCGACCCGCGCCGGCTCGGCCATCATGGAGAATGTCGCCCGCACCGGCGTCAAGCCGATGACGCTGGAACTCGGCGGCAAGAGCCCGCAGATCGTCTTTGCCGATGCCGATCTGGAGAGGGCGGCGACAGCCATCGCCGGCAGCGTCACCTTCAACGCCGGCCAGGCCTGCGTCGCCGGCACGCGCCTGATCGTCGAGGGGAACGTGGCCGACAGGCTGACGGCCGCCATCCTGGAAAAGATGAAGGCGGTGCGGCCTGGCCCGACCTGGAACGAGGCGACGCAGTATTCGCCGATCATCTCGGAACGGCAGTGGGCGCGTGTCGATAGCATCGTGCGCGCCTCCGTCGCGACCGGCGGCGAGTGCCTGACCGGCGGCGGCGCCATGGACGGCCCCGGCTATTTCTACGAGCCGACACTGATCGCCAATGTCGACCAGGCCAACCCGGCGATCGTCGAGGAAATCTTCGGCCCGGTTCTGACTGTCCAGACCTTCGAGACCGAGGAAGAGGCGCTGGCGCTGTCCAGCCATCCGACCTACGGGCTGGCTTCCGGCCTGTTCACCTCCGACCTGTCCCGTACGATCCGCCTGGCACGCAAGCTCGAAGCGGGCACCGTCTGGATCAACCGCTACAGCCGCTCGCGCGACCATATCCTGCCAACTGGCGGCTACAAGCGCTCCGGTATCGGCAAGGATCTCGGCCGCGAGGCCTATCTCGCCAACCGCAGGAACAAGAGCGTCCTGATCAGCCTCTAGAGAGATGCCGATGAAGTCCTACTCGATCGCTTGGATCCCCGGTGATGGCATCGGCCGCGATGTGACCGCCGCCGCCTGGACGGTGCTGGAAACCACGGCCAGGAACTTCGGCTTTGCCCTGACGGGAACCGAGCTCCCCTGGTCCTGCCGCTTCTTCAAGGAAACCGGCCGCATGATGCCCGAGGACGGCATCGAGACCTTACGCGGCTTCGACGCCATTCTTCTGGGCGCCGTCGGCTGGCCGACGGAGGTGCCGGATTCGGTCTCGCTGCACGGCCTGCTGCTGCCGATCCGCAAGGCATTCGTGCAATATGCCAACATAAGGCCGCACCGCCTGCTGCCGGGCGTCACCGGACCGCTGCGGGCAGAAAACTTCGACATCCTCTGCATCCGCGAGAACACCGAGGGCGAATATTCGGGCGCCGGCGGACGCGTCCATCAGGGCACGCTGGACGAAGTTGCCGTGGAGACCTCGATCTTCACCCGCGCCGGCGTCGAGCGCATCCTGCGCTTCGGCTTCGAGCAGGCGCGGGCGCGTAGGCGCAAGCTCGCCTCGGTCACCAAGTCCAACGCGCAGAAATACTCGATGGTGTTCTGGGACGAGATCACGCGAAAGCTCGAGGCGGATTATCCGGATGTCGAAGTGACCAGCTATCATGTCGACGCGCTTGCCGCCCGCATGATCATGGCGCCGGAGAGCCTCGACGTCGTCGTCGCCTCCAACCTGTTCGGCGACATCCTGACCGACATCGGCGCGGCGATCCAGGGTGGGCTCGGCTACGCCGCCTCCGCCAACATCAATCCCGACCGCTCGGCGCCGTCCATGTTCGAGCCTGTGCACGGCTCCGCGCCCGACATCGCGCATCTGGGCATCGCCAATCCGATCGCCACCATATGGTCCGGCGCCATGATGCTCGACCATCTCGGCGAAGCGGATGCCGCCGGCCGGGTCATGCAAGCGGTCGAAGCGACAACCGCGCATGGCATTGGAACCACTCCGGGCAAAGACAGAACGGAGGCCATCACCGCCGCCGTCGTCGCAGCGCTCTCCTGATTGCAAGGTCGTTTTCGATGAAAAACCTCAAAGACAAAGGTCTCTTCCGCGAAGCCGGCCTGATCGGCGCCAAATGGGTCGCCGCCAGCTCCGGCAAGACGGTCGATGTCGTCGATCCGGCGACCCAGGCGGCGATCGGCACGGTGCCCGACATGGCCGGTCCGGAGACCCGAGCAGCCATCGAGGCCGCAGCGTCGGCTTATGCTCCCTGGAAGAAGAAGACCAACGCCGAACGCGCCGGTCTCCTGGAGGCCTGGCATGGCCTGATGCTTGCGCATCTGGACGATCTCGCGCTCATCCTGACGACCGAACAGGGCAAGCCGCTGGACGAGGCCAGGGGCGAGATCCGCTACGGCGCTTCCTTCGTCAAATGGTTTGCGGAGGAGGCACGCCGCATCAATGGCCACACCATCCCCTCGCCGACGCCGGACAGGCGCATCATCGTGCTGAAGGAACCGGTCGGGGTATGCGGCATCATCACGCCGTGGAACTTCCCCAATGCGATGATCACCCGCAAGGTCGCGCCGGCGCTGGCCGCGGGCTGCACTGTGGTGATCAAGCCATCCGAGTTCACGCCCTATTCGGCATTGGCGCTCGGCGTGCTGGCCGAACGGGCCGGCATCCCCGCCGGCGTCATCAACATCGTCACCGGCATGCCGGCCGAGATCGGCAACGAGATCATGGCGAACGAGACCGTTCGCAAGATCTCCTTCACCGGCTCGACGCGGGTCGGTTCGCTGCTGATGCGCGGCGCGGCCGATAACGTCAAACGGCTCAGCCTCGAACTTGGCGGCAACGCGCCCCTCATCGTCTTCGACGACGCCGATCTCGATCTCGCCGTCGAGGGCGCGCTCGTCTCGAAATTCCGCAACGGCGGCCAGACCTGCGTCTGCGCCAACCGTATTCTTGTCCAGGCTGGCGTCTATGACGCGTTCGCTGCGAAGCTCACTGCTCGAGTCAACGCCATGACGGTGGGACCCGGCACGCAGCTCGGCGTCGCCATCGGGCCGATGATCAACATGGCGGCGGTCGAGAAGATCAACCGCCATGTCGAGGACGCGCTCGCCAAGGGTGCTACGATCATCACCGAGAAGCAGGCGCTGCCCGAGGGCCCTCAATATGTCGCGCCGCTGGTGCTGACCGGCGCCACAAAGGAAATGCAGCTCGCCGGCGAGGAAACGTTTGGCCCGGTCGCGCCGCTATTCCGCTTCGAGACGGAAGAGGAGGCGATCACGCTAGCCAACGGCACGCCCTACGGCCTTGCGTCCTACTTCTACACCGAGAATTTGAAGCGCGCCTGGCGCGTCGGCGAGGCGCTGGAGTTCGGCATGGTGGGGCTCAACACCGGCTCGGTCTCGATGGAAGTCGCCCCCTTCGGCGGCGTCAAGCAGTCCGGCCTCGGCCGTGAGGGCGCGCAGGCCGGCATCGAGGAGTATCTCGAGATGAAGAGCTTCCACATGGGCGGGCTCAGCTGAGGCAATTTGGCTGAGGCCCGGCCACACCGGATCGACGGTCACTGGATCCGGTCGAGTGCCTTGTAGTAGAGGCCGACCATCGGCAGGAACCATGGCTTGCCGGAATAGCCGGGAATGGAAGGCCACTCGAGTCCCTTCATCGGATTGCGGTCTTCGCGGCCGAGCATGGCATCGGCCAGGATCATGCCGAGATGGGTGGAAAGCTGCGCGCCATGGCCGGAATAGCCCATCGCGTACCAGACCCCGTCATGGTAGCCGGCCCGCGGAAAACGGTCCTTGGTCATGTCGACCAGCCCACCCCAGCAATAGTCGATCTCGACCTTGGCGAGTTGCGGGAAGATCGCCGCGAGGCCCGCCTGCAATATCTGTCCGCTCTTCGAATCCGAGCGCTGGTCCGATGTCGCCGAGAAGCGCGCGCGACCGCCGAAGATTAGGCGCCTGTCCGGTGAAAGCCGGAAGTAGTTGCCGATATTCATCGAGGTCACGCATGTCCGGTTGCCGGGCATGGTGGCAGTGATCTCGGCGTCACTCAACGGCCGCGTAGCGATGATGAAGCTGCCGACGGAGATGATCCTGCGGCGAAAATAGACGAAATTCGGCGTGGTGTAGGCGCCGGTCGCAACAAGCACATTGTCGGCGCTGATCCGGCCGCGGGAGGTCGTCAGCTCATGCCTGCTGCCGACCTGCTTGCGATCCGTCACCGCCGCATTCTCGTGGATGATGGCGCCATGGCGGGTGGCGGCCGTGGCCAGGCCGGCGACATAGCGGCCCATATGCATCATGGCGCTCTTCTTCGACAGCATCGCACCGTGAAAGGGCGAGCCGATCTCGGATTTGAGGTCGGCCGCCGACAGCAGCGCCGTATCCGGATCCACTTCCGCATGGAGGGCTTCGAAGTTCCGGGCGATCGCTTCGAAATGCTGCGACTTGGAGGCGAGCTTCAGCTTCCCGGCGCGGCGGAAATTGCAGTCGATGCCTTCCTCGGCGACCAGCGCCTCGATGGTATCGACGGAGTCGTCCAGCGCCCGGTATAGCGCGATTGCCCGTTCCTTCCCAAGCTCCGCCTTGGCCGAAAGGTAGCTGTGAGCGAGGCCATTGTTCAGGTGCCCGCCATTGCGGCCGGATGCGCCCCAGCCCACCCGCTCTGCCTCCAGCACCGCCACCTTCGCGCCGGCCTTCGCCAGTTGGCGCGCGGCGGCGAGACCGGTGAAGCCGCCACCGACGATGACGGCGTCATAGTGTCCCTCGACCAGGCCTTGCGCTCCGCCGGAAAAGACAGGGGCGGTATCGTGCCAGTAGGAGATCAGTTTCATCGACGATCCGCCTGTTTCAAAGCCCGACCACTCCCGGAAGACCGGAAATGTCTGATATCTCGACGTAGCCATAGTAAGGGTTTGCCGGTTCGTGGCCGCGATTGACCCAGACCTTGTTCTTGATGCCGAGATCGTGTGCCGACATCAGGTCGTAGCGGAACGAGGACGAGCAGTGAAGAATATCTTCCGGGCCGCAGCCCAGCATGTCGAGCATGTATTCGAACCCCTTGAACCGGGGCTTGTAGGCTTGCGCCTGCTCGGCCGTGTAGACGGCATGGAACGGCGCGCCGAGCTTCTCGACATTGAACATGATCTGCGCGTTCATGGCGTTGGACAGGATGACCAGCGGAATTTCCTTGGCGACCTTCGCCAGGCCGGCTGGGACATCTGCATGGGGGCCCCAGGTCGGGACACGTTCATAGACCATCCTGGCGTCGTCAGGGCTGAAGGCAACACCATTGCGCTTGCAGGCCCGCTCGAGCGCGTTGTGGACGACGTCGGCATAAGGCTTCCAGTCACCCATGATCTCGTCGAGCCGATAGGCGGCGAAGTTCTTGATGAACTCCTGCATACGCGGTTCGTCGAGCCGGCTGCCGTAAAGGTCTCGCGCCGCTTCCGCCATCTGGAAATTGGTCAACGTGCCATAGCAGTCGAAGGTGATGTATTTGGGCCTGAAAGAAGCCATGTCCGTCGATCTCCAGTGGAAGCACATTCGCGTTGGGATGTATTTCATCATAGGACGGGTGGTGGCGACCTACCTGACCGAAATCGGCCTCCCGAAAGCAGAAAGTTCCGTATCCACCATCCGGTTTGGCACGCTGTAGCATCCGGTGTGTCGAACGCGGCGCCGCGCGTGAGGTGAAGCGCCTCCGCCGTGGCGGGCGCCAGCACAAGATGCGGCGCACCCCTTGCGCTACGGCGAAAGATACCGCCGAGGCCGAAGCCTTCAGACGATTTGCGACGCGCCAATGGTCGAGACTTGAGGGCAGACGGAAGGATGCCTCATGCAGCAGGGCGAGATCGAAATCCAGGACTTCGGGCCGGACCATATCGACGGCGCGGTGGCGCTTTCTCGCCAGGAGAATTGGCCGCATCGCCCGCAGGACTGGCAGATGGCGCTGCGGCTCTCCAGGGGCGTGGTCGCGCTCGACGACCGGGGCCGTGTCACCGGAACCATCCTGGTGACACCCTATGGCGCGGACTGCGCCATGATCAACATGGTGATCGTCGACAGGAACGTGCGGGGCAAGGGGCTCGGGCGCCGGCTCATGGATCAGGCCATCGCCCTTGCCGGCGACCGTCCGCTCCGGCTCGTCGCGACGACTGACGGCATGCCTCTCTATGAGAAGCTCGGCTTTGTGCCCTCCGGCACGATCCGGCAGCATCAAGGTACGGTTGCAGCGCTCGGCGCGCCCGATGGCGTGGAAGCAGCAGGCGCCGGCGATCTGCCTGACATCAAGACGCTGGACCGCGACGCCTATGGCGCCGACCGGGAAGCCCTGATCGATGCGCTGGCCGAACGCGGCCAGTTCGCAATCATCCGCCGCAACGGCGTGATTGAAGCCTATGCCGCAATCCGCCCGTTCGGACGCGGTGAGGTGATCGGACCAGTCATCGCGGAAAGCGCTGACACCGCGAAGGCCCTGATTAGCTTCTTCGCCGCGAGCCGCCCCGGCGCCTTTCTGCGCGTGGATACCGACAGCAGGACCGGCATTGCCGGTTGGCTCGAGGAAATCGGCCTCGCCCATGTCGGCGGAGGCGTGGCCATGGACCGTCCGCCCGAGAGCGTCGCGGAACAGACCAGGCCAAAAGTTTACGCCCTCGCCAACCAGGCGCTCGGCTAGGAGGACAACAATGCTCGCGAATTCCCTGATCGAACTCGACCGCGCACACCTCATCCATCCGGTCTCATCATACCGCGGCCATGAGGCGCTCGGCGTGCGCGTCTTGAAATCGGCGAAGGGCGCGACCGTGACAGACGCGTCCGGCAAGCAACTCGTTGACGGTTTTGCGGGGCTGTGGTGCGTCAACGCCGGTTACGGCCATGACAGCATCGTCGAGGCCGCGGCCCGGCAGATGCGCGAGCTTCCCTACGCCACTGCCTATTTCGACCTCGGCTCGGAGCCGGCCATCCGCCTCGCCTCGGAGTTGGCCGAGCGCGCGCCCGGGGATCTCAATCACGTCTATTTCACGCTCGGCGGGTCGGACGCGGTCGACAGCACGATCCGTTTCGTCCGCTATTACTGGAATACCAGGGGCGAGCCGAAGCGCGACCAGTTCATTTCCATCGAGCTGGGTTATCACGGGTCATCGGTGGTCGGCGCTGGCCTGACCGCATTGCCCGCCTTTCACGCCGGTTTTGGCATTCCCTTCGAATGGCAGCACAAGATCCCCTCCCCCTATCCCTATCGCAACCCGGTGGGCGAGGACGGCAACGCGATCATCGCCGCATCGCTCGCCGCGCTGAAGGCCAAGATCGAGGAGATTGGACCGGAGCGGGTCGCCGCCTTCTATGCCGAGCCGATCCAGGGCTCGGGCGGTGTCATTGTCCCGCCGAAGGGCTGGATCAAGGCGGTGCGCGAACTTTGCCGGGAGTACGGCATCCTGTTCATCGCCGACGAGGTGATCACCGGCTTCGGCCGCACGGGACCTCTGTTCGCCTGCACGGAGGAGGACATCGTTCCCGACTTCATGACGACCGCGAAGGGGCTGACTTCCGGCTATGTTCCTATGGGCGCCGTGTTCATGGCCGATCATGTCTATAACGTCATCGCCGACGGCGCGGGCGCTTCGGCGGTCGGCCACGGCTACACCTATTCCGCCCATCCCGTCAGCGCCGCCGTCGCGCTCGAGGTGTTGAAACTCTATGAAGGCGGCCTGCTGGAGAATGGCATCAAGGCCGGCGCTCGCCTGATGGCGGCATTGGAAGGCCTGAGCGGTCACCCGCTCGTCGGCGATGTTCGCGGTCGCGGGATGCTTGCCGCAATCGAACTTGTGGTCGACAAAAAGAAGAAGACACCGCTTCCCGCATTGGCCATGCCGGCGCGGCGCGTCTTCGACAGGGCGTGGGACAATGGCCTGATCATCCGTGCCTTTGCCAACGGGGTTGTCGGCTACGCTCCCCCGCTCTGCTGCACGGACGACGATATCGACGCGATCGTCGAGCGCACGCGCCGGACGCTCGACCAGACGCTGGACGATGCCGACGTCCGCCAGGCCCTGGCATGACGGGCGACGAATACCACGTGTTTCGAAATAGCGCCGGGGCAGACGATTTCGCAATTTTGTGCCGCAGCCCAGCGCCTTTTCGGCGAATCCAGCGCGGGGGAAGTGCCAGACTGCTTATAAGACAAGGCCAGAAGCCTCGAATTTCCGGGTTTTTGAAAAGGCCGATGCCCCGGACAGCACGGAATTTTGTTCTGTTCAGCACCATGCAATTCGGCCGCGCGCAGAGGAGAGCCAGTCTTGGCCAGGGGCTTTAGCGAATTCAAATACATGACCTTCGACGTCGTCGGCACGCTGATTGACTTCGAAGGTGGCATCACGACCTGCCTGGCCGGGATTGCCGCCGACGCTGGCGTGTCCGTCGATGGCGAAGCCGCGCTGGCCCTGTATCGGCAGGCCCGCTACATGCCCGATGCGGGCCTGTTCCCTGACGATCTCGTACGTGTCTACATGGTCATCGCGCCGCAACTCGGCCTGCCGGCCGAGGAGAAATGCGGCGTCCGCCTGCGGGACTCCGCCAGCGCTTGGCAAGGCTTTCCCGACAGCGCAGCCGCATTGTCCGAGCTTGCGAAGTCACACAAGCTGATCGCCATGACCAATGCCCGGCGCTGGGCGCTCGACCATTTCGAGAAGCAGCTCGGATCGCCCTTCTTCGCCACCTTTACCGCCGACGATACAGGAACGGAGAAACCGGATCCGGCGTTCTTCCAGAAGGTCTTCGATTTCGTCGCCTCCCGGGGTAACAGCAAGGACGACATCCTGCACGTCGCGCAGAGCCAGTATCACGATATTGGCATATCCCGGGCGCTTGGCTTGACCAACTGCTGGATCGAACGCCGGCACGCCCAGAAGGGCTATGGCGGCACGATCGAGCCGGAGCGCTTCACCGCGCCGGACTACCACTTCACCTCAATGGCCGCATTGACGGCGGCCGTGCGGGAAAGCCTGAAGGAACGAACCTGAGCCCAAGCCCGGAAAGCCGCGACAAGACGAGCATCCCGACCAAACAACCAGAAAGGGGAATAACATGACCGACAAGATCACGAACTGGACCAGCGCAGACGATGCCATGGTCGAAAACGCCATCCGCCGGGGCGCAAGCCGCCGCGAACTTCTCAAGATGCTGTTGGCCGGCGGCGCCGCGGTTGCCGCGGGCAGCCTGGTGCTCGGCCGCGCCACCAATGCCGTCGCCGCTGAGCCGGTTTCCGGCGGTACTTTCAAGGCCGCCGGCTGGTCGTCATCGACCGCCGACACGCTTGATCCGGCAAAGGCGTCACTCTCCACCGACTATGTCCGCTGCTGCTCGCTCTACAACCGCCTGACTTTCCTCGACAAGGGTGGCGTCACGCAGATGGAGCTCGCCGAGAGCTTCGACAGCAAGGACGCCAAGACCTGGACCGTGAAGCTGCGCAAGGGCGTCACCTTCCACGACGGCAAGGACCTCACGGCCGACGACGTCGTCTTCTCGCTGAAGCGTCATCTTGATCCGGCGGTCGGCTCCAAGGTCGCCAAGATCGCCGCACAGATGACCGGCTTCAAGGCGGTCGACAAGTCGACCGTGGAAATCACGCTCGCCGACCCGAATGCCGACCTGCCGACCATCCTGGCGCTGCACCATTTCATGATCGTCCAGGACGGCACCACGGACTTCTCCAAGGGCAATGGCACCGGCGCTTTCGTGCTGCAAACCTTCGAACCGGGCGTGCGTTCGGTGGTCACCAAGAACAAGAACTACTGGAAGTCGGGCAAGCCCTATCTCGACTCCTTCGAGTTCATCGCCATCAGCGACGACAGCGCCCGCGTCAACGCCCTGCTTTCCGGCGACATCAATTTTGCGGCCTCGATCAATCCGCGTGCGATGAAACTCATCGGCGGCCAGGAGGGCTTCGAATTGTCGAAGACGACTTCGGGCAACTACACCGACCTCAACATCCGGCTCGACATGGATCCGGGCAGCAAGGCCGACTTCGTGGCGGGCATGAAGTATCTCGTCAACCGCGAGCAGATCGTCAAATCGGCATTGCGCGGACTCGGCGAAATCGGCAACGACCAGCCCGTCTCGCCGGCCAATATCTTCCACAATCCCGACGTCAAGCCCAAGGCTTTCGACCCGGACAAGGCGAAGTTCCACTTCCAGAAGGCAGGCCTGCTCGGCCAGTCCATCCCGGTGATCGCTTCCGACGCGGCGACCTCGTCGATCGACATGGCAGTGATCATCCAAGCCGCTGGTGCGGATATCGGCATGAAGCTCGACGTCCAGCGCGTCCCGGCCGACGGCTACTGGGACAACTACTGGCTCAAGGCGCCGATCCATTTCGGCAACATCAATCCGCGCCCAACGCCGGACATCCTGTTCTCGCTCCTCTACGCTTCCAACGCGCCGTGGAACGAAAGCCAGTACAAGTCCGAGAAGTTCGACAAGATGCTCATCGAGGCGCGCGGCTCGCTCGACCAGGCCAAGCGCAAGGAGATCTACGGCCAGATGCAGGCTATGGTCTCCGAGGAGGCCGGCACCATCATCCCGGCCTACATTTCCAACGTCGATGCGCTCTCCAGCAAGGTGAAGGGTTTGGAAGCGAACCCGCTCGGTGGCATGATGGGCTATGCAATGGCGGAATATCTCTGGCTCGAAGCCTGAGAGAAGCCAGCCGGGGGCCGGTCAGCCAGCCCCCGGCACTTCATTGCGCAAGATTGCTTGGCCGAACAATCGCAGGGAGCGCTTCCATGACATCTGGGGTTCTCAACCTCGTGCTGAAGCGGCTGGGGATCGCGGCCGTCACGCTTTTGATCGTGCTGTTCGCTGTGTTCTTCGCCACCAGCATGCTGCCCGGCGACACCGCGTCGATCCTGCTCGGCCAGGCAGCGACACCGGAAGCGGTCGCCGGCCTGCGCGAGGCCATGCATCTCAACGATCCGGCGATCCTGCGCTTCCTGCTCTGGCTTGTCGGCCTGCTCCACGGCGACCTCGGCACCTCCTATGCCAACGAGATGCCGGTCGCGACACTGATCGGCGGACGCCTGGTCAACACTATGAAACTCGCGGGCATCACCACGCTGCTCTCGGTGCCGTTGGCGCTGACGCTCGGCATCACCGCCGCCATGCTACGAGGCTCCGTCTATGACCGCACCGTCACCATCCTGTCGATCGGCATCATCTCCGTGCCGGAATTCATGGTCGCGACCCTCGCGGTCCTGCTCTTCGCCGTTTATCTCAAATGGCTGCCGGCGCTGTCCTCGGTCAACGAGGCGCATTCGCTGACCGACCTCGTGCGCATCTATGCAATGCCGGTGATCACGCTCACCTTCGTCATCTCTGCCCAGATGATCCGCATGACCCGCGCCGCGGTGATCGAAACGCTCTCTACGCCTTATGTCGAGATGGCGCTTCTAAAAGGCGCCTCGCGCGGCCGCATGGTGCTGAGGCACGCGCTGCCCAACGCGCTCGGGCCGATCGTCAACGCGATAGCGCTCTCGCTGTCCTATCTGGTCGGCGGCGTCATCATCGTCGAGACGATCTTCAACTATCCCGGCATCGCCAAGTTGATGGTCGATGCCGTCGCCACCCGCGACCTGCCGCTTATCCAGAGCTGCGCGATGATCTTCTGCCTCGGCTACCTCTTCCTCATCACCGCCGCCGACATCGTCGCCATCATGTCCAACCCGAGGCTCAGATGACGATAGCGCGCGCGACAACCTCCCGGCGGTCCTTCCTGGGTCACAGCTACAGCCTCGTCGGCGTCGTGGCTGCGCTGGTCATCCTGGCCTGGACGCTCATCGCGATCGTGGCGCCCTATGTCATTCCCCATTCGATCGGCGACATTGTCGACGACGACTATTTCGGCCCGATGCGCCAGGGACTGTGGCTCGGCTCGGACTATCTTGGGCGCGATATGCTCTCGCGGGTTCTGATGGGCGCCCGCTACACCGTCGGCATATCGCTCGCCGCCGTCTCCATCGCCTGCTTTTCAGGTGTCGTGCTGGGGATGATCGCGGCCGTCACCGGTGGTTGGCTCGACACCTGCCTCAGCCGCTTCCTGGACGCCATGAACTCCATCCCCAGCAAGCTGTTCGGCCTTGTTGTCGTCGCTGCGGTCGGCTCGTCGATCCCGGTGCTGATCCTGACCCTGGCCGTCATCTATATCCCCGGCGCTTACCGTTTCGCGCGCGCGCTCGCCGTCAACATCAACACCATGGACTTCATCACCGTCGCCCGTGTCCGTGGCGAGAGCACCGCCTACCTCATCGGCTCCGAGATCCTGCCCAACATCATCCGCCCGGTGCTTGCCGACTTCGGCCTGCGCTTCGTCTTCATCGTGCTTTTGCTCTCCGGCCTGTCCTTCCTGGGGCTCGGCCTGCAGCCACCGCTCGCCGACTGGGGCGCGCTGGTGCGCGAGAACATCGGCGGCCTGCCCTTCGCGGCCCCCGCCGTCATCGTGCCGTCGCTGGCAATCGCCAGCCTCACCATCAGCGTCAACCTGCTGATCGACAACCTGCCGCAGAAGATCAGGGACCGGGACGCATGAGCAATCTCGTCGAGGTCAGGAACCTGAGGATCGAGGCGAAGACCGACTCCGGACGGCTTGTCGAAATCATCAAGGGCGTCAGCTT
The DNA here is from genome assembly GCF_053848025.1 of Mesorhizobium sp. 128a. Classification (NCBI taxonomy): domain Bacteria; kingdom Pseudomonadati; phylum Pseudomonadota; class Alphaproteobacteria; order Hyphomicrobiales; family Phyllobacteriaceae; genus Mesorhizobium; species Mesorhizobium sp. 128a. The sequence continues at coordinate 55,294 of NZ_JBSPKY010000019.1, forward strand.
CGATATCGCCGACGGCGAGATCGTTGCCCTGATCGGCGAGAGCGGCTCCGGCAAGACGACAGTAGCGCTCTCGCTCATGGGCTATGCGCGGCCCGGCTGCCGGATCGTCGGCGGCGAGATCAACGTCAACGGCAAGAACATGGCTGCCCTTTCCGAAAAGGAACGCGCCAGGCTGCGCGGCACCGACATTGCCTATGTTCCGCAAAGTGCCGCCGCCTCGTTCAACCCTTCCTCTACGATCATGGAGCAGGTCATCGAGGTCACGCGCATCCACAAGCTGATGCCACCCGAGCAAGCGCGCCAGCGCGGGGTCGAGCTGTTCCGGGCCTTGTCGCTGCCAGATCCGGAAGGGATTGGTGCGCGTTATCCGCACCAGGTTTCGGGCGGGCAATTGCAGCGGCTTGCAGCGGCCATGGCGCTCATCGGCGATCCCAAGCTGATGATCTTCGACGAGCCGACGACAGCACTCGACGTGACGACGCAGATCGACGTGCTGAAGGCATTCAAGTCGGTCATGCGGGCGGGCGGGATAGCGGGTGTCTATGTTTCCCACGACCTCGCGGTCGTCGCCCAGATCGCCGACCGCATCGTGGTGCTGAAAGGCGGCGAAGTGCAGGAGACCGGCACCACGGCGGACATCCTTTCGGCCGCCCAACACCCCTACACGCGCGAACTGCTGGCCGCCTTCGAACCGAAGCCGCGGCAAGCGCGTGCGGACGCGGATACCGGGACGAAACAGCTGCTGCGTATCGACAATGTGACGGCTGGCTACGGCGCGGTGCGGGATGACGGACTGCCCCTAATCCGCGCTGTCGATTCTGTCAGCCTCGTTGTCGAGAAAGGGCGCAATCTCGGCATCATCGGCGAATCCGGCTGCGGAAAATCGACGCTGGCGCGCGTCATCGCCGGCATCCATCCGGCGGCTGCCGGTGACATCGTCTTCAACGGTGAGGAACTGCAGCGTGCCGCCAGGAAACGCAGCCAGGACCAACTGCGCGAGATGCAGATTGTCTTCCAATATGCCGATACCGCGCTCAATCCCGCCAAGCCGGTGGAGGACATCATCTCCCGCCCGCTGGCCTTCTACCACCGGCTCGACAGGCAGGCGCGCTCGAAGCGCGTCGATGAGCTGCTCGACATGGTGCGCTTGCCAAGGCGCCTGCGCTACCGTCACCCATCCGAGCTCTCTGGCGGCCAGAAGCAGCGCGTGAATTTCGCGCGCGCGCTGGCGGCCAACCCCAAGCTCATCATCTGTGACGAAATCACCTCGGCCCTCGATACGGTGGTGGCGTCCGCCGTGATCGAGCTGCTCAAGGAGCTGCAGCGCGAGCTAGGCCTCTCCTACATCTTCATCAGCCACGACCTCTCCGTCGTCGAGGCCATCTGCGACGAGATCATGGTCATGTACAACGGGGAACGGGTGGAGAAGATCACGCCCGACAAGCTGACGGCGCCCACCCACCCCTATTCCAAGCTTCTGTTCTCTTCGGTGCCGAAGCTCGACCCGACATGGCTCGACGGCCTCGTCCGCGACCCCGAACTCGTCAGCCAATACGGCCACCGATAGAGCGGTTCGCCATTTCACGGAAACCGCGAACCGCTCTATCCCTTTCCTTTTTGACGCAATTCCAAAGGGAAAGCGTTGCGCGCTTTTCCCGGGAAAACCGCTTCACACTTTTCCTGGAATTGCTCTGACTACATCGGAAACAGGCTGGGCAGCGGCATGTGCGCCTTGACGATGGGGGATTTCAGCACCACGAAGCTGAAATACTTGTCGATGCCGATATCCATGTCGGTCAGCCGCTCCATGATCGTCTGATACTCACTAATGCCGGAGGTCACGAATTTCATCAAATAGTCGTAGCCGCCCGACACAAGATGGCATTCGATGACCTGCTCGATCTTCTCCACGACAGCGAGAAAGCGGGCGAAGTCAATCTGACGATGGTTCTTCAACGTGATTTCGGTGAAAACGGTCAGCGTCTGGCCAAGCTTGCCTATGTTGATCTGCGCGGAATAGCCTTCGATGTAGCCTTCCGACTGGAGTTTCTTGACCCGCATCAGGCACGGGCTCGGCGACAGATGCACCAGATCGGCCAGTTCCACATTGGTGATGCGACCGTTCTTCTGCAATTCGTGCAGAATTTTGATGTCGATCCGATCCAGTTTCACGGCCGTCTCCAAAGATCGCATACCGCAGCACAAAATGCTGCTGCACCCATAACCATCGACACTACCACAGCCCGCTGGCCTGTCCATCCAAGCGGATACCGCTTTGAAACGCAGCGTCTCCCGATTTCAATCGAACAGCCGGAATAAAATTCTGCATCGGCCTCAACTGCAGCAGCGGCTGCCTGCGCAACGCGCTAGATTGGCGCTTGAAGGTAGAGGGACGATGCGCGCGCCGCTGCAGCAAATCGAAACATCTGGCGAACTGCCACAGTCCGCGGACGCCGTGGTGATCGGCGGCGGCATTGTCGGTGTCTTCGCGGCCTACTACCTGGCCAAACGCGGCATGAAGGTCGCTCTTGTCGAAAAGGGGCGCATCGGCGCCGAGCAGTCCAGCAGGAACTGGGGATGGTGCCGCCAGCAGAACCGCGACGCCCGCGAACTGCCGATGGCGACCCGCAGCCTCGATCTGTGGGACAGCTTCGCGGTTGAAACCGGAGAAGGCACCGGCTTTCGCCGTTGCGGCCTGCTCTATCTCAGCAATGACGAGGCGGAACTCGCCGGCTGGGCGCGCTGGCGTGACTTCGCCAGGACGGCCGGCGTCACCACGCACATGCTCGACGGCGCCAAGGCCAGCGAGCAGGGTCGCGCCACGGGCCGGACCTGGAAAGGCGGCGTCTTCTCGCCGACTGACGGCACCGCCGATCCGTCGCGGGCCGCGCCCGCTGTCGCCCGCGGTATCCTCAAACTCGGCGGCTCCGTGCACCAGAATTGCGCAGCGCGCGGTATCGAGACCGAGGCCGGCCGCCTCAGCGGCGTGGTCACCGAAAGTGGGACGATCCGGACGAAGCTGGCCGTCCTGGCCGGCGGCGCCTGGGCCTCCTCCTTCTGCCGGCAGTTCGGCTTTCGCTTTCCGCAGGCGTCGATCCGTTCCTCCATCCTGTCCGTCTCGCCGGGCGCAGAGGGGCTGCCGGATGCGCTGCATACGGCAAGGATCTCGGCCACGCGTCGCGGCGATGGTGGCTACACCCTCGCCATAAGCGGCCGTGGCCGCGTGGACGTCACGCCGCAGCAACTGCGCTTCTCGTCGCAATTCCTGCCGATGTTCCTGAAGCGGTGGCGAAGCCTCGCGCCCGGCGGTCTTCAGGGCATGTGCTCGGGCCACGAAACGCTGCGGCACTGGCGGCTTGACCAGCCGACGCCGATGGAGCGCATGCGCATCCTCGACCCGGTCCCGGATCGCGCGACCATTCGGCTTACCCACGCCCGGGCGCTCGAGCTGCTGCCGGCACTGCGCCAGACCAGGATCAATGCGGCCTGGGCCGGCTACATCGACAGCACGCCGGACGGGGTGCCCGCCATCGGAGAGATCGATACTGTGCCGGGTTTCTTCCTGGCTGCCGGATTTTCGGGACATGGCTTCGGCATCGGGCCCGGCGCTGGGCATCTTGTCGCCGATCTGGTGACTGGGGCGGAGCCGATCGTCGACCCGACATCCTATGATCCCCGACGCTTCGACGCTTCGGCCTGGGGGAAGGTCGCCGATTTCTAGGACGTGATCCATGCCGTCCGTGCACGGCCTCCGGAACTGCATCAGCCGTTCCGGAGAAAAGCGCCGATAGGCGCTGGCCGGACAGGCGCCTGCCCGCGAAACCGGCCGACAGCGTCGGGCGTGCAGCCGGCTTGCGCCGCAACGAGCTCGACGGCAGCCAAATGGCAATAGCGCCCCTGGCATCGCCCCATGCCGACGCGCGACAGCGATTTCGCCCTGTTGGCTTCGCCGCCGCCGAAATCCACACTCTGGCGTATGTCTGTGGCAGTCACGTTCTCGCAGCGGCAAACGACCGCGTCGTCGGGGAGCGCCTGCACCATCGCGGCCGGCCAGGGAAAGGCCCGAGCCAGGCCGCGGGCAAAGCGCTCGAGCCGCGCGAGCTTGCGCAGATCGGCGCTTGCGGAAGGCAACGGATGTCCGAGATCGGCAAGGCATGCCGCCGCCGCGAGACGCCCCGCGATCTCCGCGCCGTCAGCTCCAAGAAGACGAGCCCCATCGCCTGCCAGGTAAATGCCATTGCCGGCACGACCCATCTCGTCGGTGTTTGGCAGCCATTGCCGCCACTGCTCGTCATAGGTGAAGGCGCATCCCGAGAGGTCGGCCAGATGCGTCTCCGCCCGCAGGTGCCAGCCCATGCCGATCATGTCGCATGGAGTGAGGCGCTGCCTTCCGCAGGCGTCGCGCCAGCGCATCGCTGTGACACCTTGTTGGTCGGCCTCGATTCGTTCGAGCGTCACACCCGCATGGTAGCGGCTGCCGAGCCTTGCTCGCAGGGCCAGGCCGCGCAGCGCAACCAATGGCCGGGCAGCAAGTCCCCGGGCCCCTCGCATCTGCTGGCGCCAGGGCGAGGTATCGAGCGCCGCCGCCACATCCGCTCCTGCCTTGATGAGCTGGGCGCCGACCAGCGTCAGCAAAGGCCCCGATCCGACGAGCACGATGCGCCGCCCGAGCGCCACGCCCTGCGCCTTGAGCGCGATCTGCGCTGCGCCAAGGCTGTAGACACCGGCGTTCTGCCAGCCCGGCACCGGGGCGACGCGGTCGGACGCGCCGGTCGCAAGGATCAGGCGGTCATAGAAGACCACCTGCACGCCGCCCTCCCCCAGCACGTGCAGTCGCCCGTCCTGCACGGCGATGACCGAGCTCGCTGCGCTCTGGGTGAGCCGCCCCTCTGCTGCCAGCCGGTCGAAGAGCGAATGCAGGGCCTCCGCCTTTGCAGCCTCCGATCCGTAGAGCTGCTTCGCGGTACGGGTGAACCCGGCTGGCGGGCGCCTATAGATCTGCCCGCCCGCGCGCTGCCCTTCGTCGATCGCGACCGGATGGAGTCCCGCCTCGACCAGCGTCGCGGCCGCCCTTATGCCGGCCGGACCGGCGCCCACGATCACGACCCGCGGCGACGAGGTCTCGCTCACGGCCAGCTCTCCTGTGGCGTCGTGCGCAACCGCATACCTTCGCTGACAAGTGCCGAGCACGCCCGCATGCGCGGGCCCTCGTCCTGCCATACCCAGCAATCCTGGCAGGCTCCCATCAGGCAGAAGCCGGCGCGCGGCTCGGGTCCGAACTCGGATTTTCGCAATGTGTGTCCTGATGCCAGCATGGCGGTCAGCACGGTGTCGCCAGCAAGGGCGCCGCGCACCTCACCGTCGAGAAAGAAATGCACCACTGCGCGGTCGCGCTCGGCCAGCCGGACGATGCGGCCGGCGGTGATCATTCCGCTGCCTCTCGCACAAGGCGAGGACGCGGAAGTTCGGGGAAGCGTTCGCAGACCGCATCGAACGCCGCCTGGACGCCTTCCGGTCCCGAGCGCCCTTTCATGCGACGGAATATCTCCGTCTTGGCGAAAAACCGCCAATGGATCGGCAAGTCCCACAGTATGGCGGTCAGCAGGTCATAGGCCGCCGGCGTCCACTGCGCTTCGTAGCCATCGCGCTCCGGGCCGAAATGGAAATGGCCGGCGGCTGGCCCCTGCCGCGCGCGCAGTCTTGCCGTCGCCTGCACGTCGACCTCGCCGTCGCGGATGACGACCCCATAGTCGCGCTCGGCAGCCGTTGGCGAGACATAGCCACGCCGCACATCCTGCGCGACGCGCCAGGGCTCGCGCTCACACGGATCGCCGCGCCCGCCGCCTCCGGCGGAGCGGATATCGAGCACGTCACCAGGCTGCAGCACCGCCGTGTCGATGTTGCCCAGCCGCCGCTCGTGCTCGGTCCCTGGATTGACGACCATGTCCGACAGGCCGGCCGCCTTGCCGCCCAGCACGCCCCAGGGACGAAAGAAGCTGCGGTCGCGGTTGCGCGCCGTGATCCTGGAGTCGGGGGCGAAGACACGGAAGGCCATCTCGGTCGCCAGCCCGCCGCGCCAGCGGCCCGCACCGCCGCTGTCCCTGGCGAGCCCGTATTTCACGAATTCGACCGGGGTCTCGGTCTCGGTGATCTCGATCGGCGTGTTCTTGAGATAGGCTGCATCCGCGCCCGATCCATTGGTCCCGTCGCGATGCGGCATCGCGCCGCCGCCGCCCACCACGGGATTCACCGCCGTGATGACAGTCTTGCTGGTGGTCCGTTCGTCCGTGGTCATGACATTGACGATGCAGTTGTTGCCGGCAGGTGCTGCGGGCAGGCGCTCCGGCACCGCTTGCGAGAAGGCCCCGAAGATGACCGACCGCAGCCGGGCGCAGGTGAGCGAGCGCATGCCCACCGCGGCGGGATGGACCGGATTGAGCACCGAACCTTCGGGCGTGATGCAGGTGAACGGCCTGGTGAGGCCCGTATTGAGCAGGATCTTCGGGTTGAGCGTGTAGAGCACGTAGTAGACGCCCACCAGCAGCATAGTGTGTCGCGGGTCGCCGCCTGAAGGCACGTTGAGCGAGGAGCCGAGTTGCGGATCGGAGCCGGTGAAGTCGAGCACCGCCTCGTCGCCTTTGATCGTCAGCGTCAGCTTCAGCCTGCAGGGATTGGCCTCGACCGAATCCTCGTCGGCATAATCGGCGAACTGCCATGTGCCGTCGGGCATGGCGCGCAGCACGTCGCGCGCCTGCGCCTCCGCATGGTCGAGAAGCGCGGAAACGCCCTCGATGAAGCCGGCCTTGCCGAACTTCCTCACCATCGCCTGGATCTTGCGCTCGCCGGTGTTGAGCGCGCCGACCAGCGCGTTGATGTCGCCGATGTTGAGGTCGGGCTTGCGCACATTGGTGCTCATGATCCGCAGGATCATCTCATCGAAGACGCCCTCGTTCACCAGCTTCATCGGCGGGAAGCGGATGCCTTCCTGATGGATTTCGGTCAGCGCCCGGCTGAGCGAAGCGGGCACCGCACCCCCCATGTCGGTGTTGTGGATGTGCCCTCCGGTCCAGGCGACGATCTCGCCATCGACGAAGACCGGCTTCCACAGATGCGTGTCGGGCGCATGCGTGGCGACGTGGCCGGAATAGGGATCGTTGGTGAAGGCAACGTCCCCCGGCCGGTAGTCGTCGACCATCGCGATCGCGCGGTGATAGGAAAGCCCCGGATACCAGGTGGCGCCGAGTTCCATCGGCACGGCGAAGGTCGCGCCTGAACGGTCCATGAGCATCACCGTAAAATCCTGCGTCTCCTTGACGAAGGCGGAGTGCGCCGTGCGGTGCAGCGTATGGGCCATGTTCTCGGCGGCCGCGCGGGCGTGGTTCGCCAGAACCTGAAGGTTTGTCCGGTCAAACATGGCTTTACTCCGGGAAGGTCAGCAAAAGGTTGAGGTAACGGTCGACCCTTGCCTGCGCTCCCGCGGGAATGGCGAAGGTGGTGTCTTCCTGCACGACCACGGCAGGACCGTGGAACGTGCTGCCGGCTACGAGGGTCTGCCGCTCGTAGAGGTCGACGGTCTCGACGCGCAGGCCGGTGTAGACCGGAAGCCGACGCGCTGGGATGGCCGAGGCGCCGATCTCGTCGATCTCCGGGAAGGAGAGCTTCGGCCCCGCGCCTACGGCGGATAGCCGGACATTCACAAGTTCTATCTCGCCGTCCGGGTCGTGGAAATCGTAGAGCTGCTGATGGGTGAGGTGGAAGGCCTGTGCGATGGCGGCCGCATCCCCATCCGTCAGCCATTCCGGCTGAAGGACGACCTCGATCTCATAACTTTGTCCGACATAGCGCATGTCGCAGGAGAGGTTGAGCTCCGCCTCCCCGTCATGACCTTGCGCCGCAAGCCAGTCGCGCCCCTCTTGCGCGAGAGCCTGGAGAGGCTCGCCAATTCCGGGCAGACGTGCCCGACAGGGGGCGGAAGATCGTGCGAATGAAGTCGCCGCGCAGATCAGCCACCAGCCCACCCAGCGCCGACACCACGCCAGGGCGGCGGGGCGCAATGACGCGCCTCATCCCGAGTTCGCGGGCAAGGAAGGCGCCGAGCATGGGGCCGCCGCCGCCGAAGGGCATCAGCGTGAAATCGCGCAAGTCGACGCCGGCGCGCGAGGCGAGTTTCTCGACCTCGACGAACATTTCCGACACCGCGATGTCGAGGATCGCCTGCGCGGTCTGCTCGATCGGACGGCCGAGCCGGGCGGCAAGGTCGCCGACCGCGCGATGCGCCAGTCCGGTATCGATCCTGAGCTGGCCGTAGGCCATCTCGCTGTGGCCAAGCCATCCGCACGCCACCATGGCGTCCGTCACAGTCGCCCGCTCGCCACCCCGGCCGTAGCATGCCGGTCCTGGCGTCGAACCGGCCGACTCCGGCCCGACGCGCAGCACCCCTTGCGCGTCGACACTGGCGATCGAGCCGCCGCCGACGCCGATCGAGCTCACCGACACGGAAGGGATATGCAGTGGAAATTCGCCGATCAGTTCGCCGGTTCCGAATTGCGCCTCGCCGCCGATGATGAGCGCGAAGTCGGCCGAGGTGCCGCCAATGTCGAGGGTAAGGATCTTGTCTTCGCCGGCCTGGCGCGCCAGCCACGAGGCGCCGATGACGCCGGAGGCCGTTCCCGACAAGAGCATGTTCACGCAGGCACGCTTGCCTTCGGCAGCGTTCATCAGCCCGCCGTTCGACTTCGTCAGCATCGGGCGGGCCGGCACGCCGCGGTCCTTCAGCCGCGCTTCCAGCGCCGTCAGATAGCCTGAGACGCGCGGATGGACATAGCCGTTGAGAATGGCGGTCGAGCTGCGCTCGTATTCGCGGATGACCGGCCACACCTCGGCCGAGGAGAAGACGAAGAGGTCGGGCGCCAGTCGCGCAATCGCCGCCTTGACGGAGGCCTCCTGCGCGGCGTTGCGCCATGAGTGAAGGAAGGCGATGATGATGCCTTGCGCCCCATTCGCTTTCGCCGCCGCGACCGCGCCTTCCACGGACGCCATATCGGGCGCCTGCGTCTCGCTGCCATCGGCGCGCATGCGCGCCGGAATGCCGAACACCATGTCGCGCGAGATCAGCGGATCCGGCCGCGAGCAAAACAGCGAATACATTTCCGGCATGCGCAGACGGGCGAGCTCAATCACATCCTCGAAGCCGGCATTGGTGAACAGCGCCAGCGGCGCGCCCTTGCGCTGGATGATCGTGTTGATGCCGACGGTCGTGCCGTGCACGAAGCGCGTCATGTGGGTCGGGTCGAAGCCTTCGCGCTCGGCCAGCAGGGTGAGGCCCGTCATCAGCTCGGCGCCGGGATCCTCCGGCGTCGTCAGCACCTTCAGCGAGGCCACGCGTCCGGAGTTTGCCTCGAGTGCGCAGAAATCGATAAACGTCCCGCCAATATCGACGCCGACCTTCCAATCGGCTCGGCTTCGTCCCTCATCCGCCGCGATGACACCATCCATGATGCGTCCCTTCCTGTCTGCCAATGCAAAACTGGCACGACCGGACGGTGCGGGTCCAAGACGTATGATGAGCAAGGATATAAGTCTTGCTTATGCGTTCGCGCGATGCTCATCCAGGACGGCGGTACAGGCGGCTCGGATTTCGTCGCGCATCATCTCATCGGCCCGCGAAAGAGGCCGGGTGCGCGAGGTTAGCAGCGCGATCGGAAATTCCGGCCCCCCAGCAAGCGGCCTGACGTCAAGCCCGGCAAACTGGTGCCACGGCAGCAGCGCATCGACGAGGCCGATACCCAGACCGGCCTGGACGAAGCCGACCGCGGAGATGGATACGTCTATCTCGAGCGACGGCGAAAGCGTGACGCCCTGTGCGCGGGCCGCATGGGCCAGTTCGTCGGCGGGACGGGTGTTTCCGCGATAGGATATCAATTCTTCGCTGGCGAGATCGGCGAGCGTCAGCTCGGTTTTCCCTGCCAACACATGCCCGACAGGCAGCAGACATGAAAAGCCGACGCTCCCGATCACTTCCGCCTCGATATCGGGAGGCAGGCGGTCGTCCATGGCCACGCCGAGGCTGGCATCGCCGGCGCGCAGCATGTCGATAATGGCGGCGATCGGCGCCATGTGGGAACGCAGCAGAATATTGGGATGCTGCGCCCGGAATCCAGTGAACGCGCGCGGCAATATGGCCATGGCAGGCGGCGGCGAAGCCGCGACCCGCACCAGCCCGGTCCGGCCCAGACGCAAGTCGGTGGTCTTGCGGCGCAAGCCTTCTAGCCCCGCCGACAACCTCTCGGCATCAGGGAAGATCTCGAGCGCCTCCGGGGTCGGCCGCAGCCGGCCCTTGACGCGCTCGAACAGCGTGAAGCCAAGCTCGTCCTCGGTATGGAGCAGGATCTGGCTCAAAGCGGGCTGGGAGATGTTCAGCATCCGCGCCGCGGCGGTCACGGTGCCCGCGCGCATGACGGCGATGAACACTTCGAGCTGCCGGGCCCGCATTGCCACTCCATAGGTAAAACTTATGGCTACTGTCCAAACCCATCTTTGACGCAATGCCGGGGCGCCGACAAGATGGATACATCCAAGGATCAGCTGCTCTACGCTAAGGAACGACTATGGATGTGATCGTGCTGGGCGGCGGCCTGATGGGGACGGCTTCGGCCTATTTCCTGGCCAGGCGCGGCGCGCGCGTGACGCTGATCGATCGCAACCGGATCGGTACTGGGGCAACCGTCGCTTCCTTTGGCAACATCCGGCGCACCGGGCGCCATCTCTCCCAGCTTCCGCTGGCCCACCGCTCGCTCCGGCTGTGGGGCGAGGCCAAAAGAATGCTTGGCCGCGACGTGGAATTCCGCGCTACCGGCCATATCCGGCTAATCTTCGATGAAGGTAGCCTCGCCGACATGCGGGCCTACGCCAAGACGGCGCGCCCCGGGGGGCTTGAACTTGAGGAACTCGGTCCACGCGAGATTCGTGACCGCTTTCCCAGCCTCGGTCCCGAAGCGATCGCGGCATCGTTCTCTCCGCAAGATGGCAGTGGCAATCCGCGGCTGATCGCCCCTGCCTTTGCCGATTCTGCCCGCAAGCTGGGCGCGGAAATCATCGAGGGAGCTGAGGTCGAGAATGTCACCCATACGGGCTCCGGTTTCCTTGTCGCCAGCTCGAAAGGTAAATTCGCCGCCGGCTGCCTGCTCAACACCGCCGGAGCCTGGGGCGCGCGCATCGCCGCGCAGTTCGGCGAAGAAGTCCCACTCGACGCCTATGGCCCGCAGATGGGCGTGACCGAGCCGCTGCCGCATCGGATCCTGCCGGTGGTCGGCATCTGGACGCGCGACAAGAACTATGGCGCCTATCTGCGCCAGGTCGAGCGCGGCAACATCGTCTTCGGCGGTGCGGCCGAAAGGGTGCCGGTGGATCTCGATCCCGGCCACGCCATCGCCGATCCAATGCGCCTGCCTACGCAGTTGCGCGCCGTCGCGCGGCTGCTGCCGGCAATCGCAAAGGTAGCGGTCATCCGCACCTGGTCCGGCTGCGAGGGCTATGTCAGGGACATGCTGCCGGTCATGGGGCGCTCAGCGACGACGCCTGGCCTGTTCCACGCCTTCGGCTTCAGCGGCCACGGCTTCCAGCTTGGTCCGGGAGTCGGCGACGCCATGGCAGAACTCATCATGACCGACCGTTGCGAAACACCGCTCGACGATTTCAGGGTCGATCGCTTCACCCGCGCAGCCTGAACAAGCAGAAAAGAACGGAGGCGTAGCGAGATTTGGGCGCGTCGTCGCAGCGCGGTCCTAGCCACTCTCGCACACTCGCTGCGAGTGCCTACCAAGGGGAGGCAGGAACTATTCCCGACTGAGCCGCGAAACTCAAAAAGTGCCAGTCATCGTGACAAAGAGAGGACTGTCACGTGCACGTTGTTCGCCATCAAGGCATCATACCCAAATACCGCCGCCGGCAACGCGGAAATGCTCTCGCCGTAGTTCGCGTCTCCCGTTCAGTCCTTTCTGACCCGCCGATTTGCGCTAGTGGCGCGACCTTCCAACTGCACATATTCAAGCCGCGCCATCGACCTTGTTCATGAACAGGCGAAGCTGCTGCGGGTCGATGTGCACGACATGCCTGTCCTCGGGATAGGCCAGGCTGTTGACGTCGGCGACATATTCGGAGAACGCGGCGATGCGCTCGGCCTGCAGGCGGTCATATTCGGCGGCGAAGTTGCGATAGACCTTGGAGTGGCGAGGCATGTGGCCACGGTTCTGGCCCAGAATGTCGTCGGCGAACAGATATTGCGCATCGCAACCTGTGCCCGCGCCCATCGATAGCATGATCAGCGACGTCCGCTCCGAGATCGCCTTCGCCACCTCGACAGGAACCACCTCGATCTCGGCGCCGATGGCGCCGGCGGCCTCATACTGCTTCACCGCCTCGAAGATCTGCATCGCGGTGTCGGCGGTCTTGCCCACAGCCTTGAAGCCGCCGGTCCATGTGGCGCGCGAAGGAATGAGGCCGACATGGCCGATCACCGGTATGGCGTCGTCGGCCAGCCGCTTGACCGTGGCAAAGCCGGCGCTGCAATAAACCGCGTCGGCACTCGCCTTGTAGACCCGGAACGCCCAGCGGATAAAATCGTCGGCGGTGCCGATCTCGAAAAAGTTCTCGCCCGGCATGGTGAACAGGCTGGGCGCCGCATCGCGATACTCAGGGTTCAGCACCAGCTCCGGCGGCACCGAAACGATGTCGACCCCTGCCCTTTCGGCGGCCTCGGCCTCGTCCATCGTCATCACCCGCAGCATGGTCAGCTGGCGCTTGCCCTTCATGGCGCGCAAATCCGCCACCGTCGGTCTTTTCCGGCTCATCGATTTTGCATCCTTGTGTTGCGGCTACTGCAGGCCGGTCAGCTGATGTCGATCATCACTTTGCCAGCCTCGACCTTGACTGCATAGGTCCTGAGATTGACGCAGACAGGCGCCCCCTTGGCGGCACCTGTCTTGTAATTGAAACGGCCATTGTGCTTGGGGCATTCGATGATGTCGTCCATCACCAGCCCATCGGCCAGATGCGTCTTCTCATGCGTGCAGAACCCGTCGGTGGCGAAGAACTCGTCGTCCGGCGAGCGATAGATCGCGAAGCTGCGGCCGCCATGGTCGAAGCCGATGACATCCTCTTCGTCGACATCGTCGACGGCGCACGCTTCAACCCACTCGGCCATCTTCTCTCTCCTGCCGTTCCCCATCGACGGCGAAACCTATTCCGCCGCTGCCGACATGTTCAGTTCGTGGAATTCGCCCCGATAGGGTCGCGCCGTCGCCGGCAGTTCGCGCTTGAGGAAATAGTCCTCGTATTTGAGCTGCTTGAGCATGACCGGCCAGACCTCGCGATAGGCATGCCACATCGACGGGTTGGGCTCCGGCAGATCGTGCTTGATCAGTTCATGCAGCTTCGGCAGCGCATGATAGGGCACCATCGGGAACATGTGATGCTCCACATGGTAGTTCATGTTCCAGTAGATGAACCGGCTGATCGGGTTCATGTAGACGGTGCGGGTGTTGAGCCGGTGGTCGACGACATTGTCGGCGAGACCGATATGCTGCAGCAGGCCGGTCAGCACCATGTGCCAGCTGCCGTAGAGGCGCGGCAGGCCGATAATCATCAGCGGCAGGAACGACCACATATAGAGCGCCAGCGCGATGGTCGCGACATAGATGGCGACATGCCAGCGTGCGGCCGTGATGACCTTCGGCTGCTCCATCTCGGGGATGTAGCTTTTCTCGTCGGGCGAGATGTTGCCGAAGGCGTTGCGCACCAGCGTCGGCAGCGAATAGCGGAAATCCAGGATGCCGGTGAAGGCAAGTGCGGCGCGAAGCAGGTCTGGCGGGCGCATCACCGCAATCTCGGCGTCGCGGCCGACGATGATCGTATCGGTGTGGTGGCGGGCGTGGCTCCAGCGCCAGGTCACCGGATTGCGCACCACCATGAAGCTGGCGATCTGATAGATCGCGTCGTTCATCCAGCGCGTCCGGAACGCGGTGCCATGGCCGCATTCGTGCCAGCGCGAGTCGCTGGACGAGCCGTAGAGCAAGCCATAGACGAAGAAGAACGGCACGCACAACCATGTGCCCCAGAAATAAATACCACCGCCGGCGGAACCCAGTATGGCGACGATCCAGATGATGGTGTCGCGGATGGCCGGGCCATCCGAGCGCTGCATCAATTCCTTCATCGCCTTGCGCGAGACATCGGTGTGATACCATTCGGCCGAGGCCAGCCCGGTTGCGATCGCCCGCCGCGTGCTTTCGCCGACCAGGCTGTAGTCGCGCTTATTCTGCGTCACATCGACCTCCGATTTCCGGCCCGCCAGCCGAAGTTTGTCATCCCGGTCATGCCCTGCCCGCCAATTTTGGGAAATTGCCCGACGGCTTCGGGTAATCCTCGCGCGGTTGCTGCGCGATGGCAGCGATCCGGCGCTCGGCAGCGATGATCTCATCAGTGCCGTCGAGCACGCGGAACACCGCGTCGTAGGAGCGGCTTTCGCCATGCTCAAGCCAGATCATCTCGCCGCGTTCGCGCGCCGCGAGATTGCCAAGCACATGATGGGTCGATGGCTCGATGCCCAGCGCATACTGTCCGGCCTGGAAATTCTGCCACTGATAGGCGCAAGGCAGCTGGTCCTTGCGCGTCACCACTTCGAAGCCGAGGCCGAGCCGGTCGTTGACCACCGCCACCGGCACCTCGCCGGCGGCATTGGCCGCCATTTCATGCTGCCAGACCTGCTCGCTGAACGCCAGTTGCGGCGCCGGCATCGTACGGTAGCCGACCTTCTGCGACTCATAGCGCTCGCCGGCATGCCCGGCCCAGACCACATCCCTGATCGGCGCCAGATAGCGCGAGCCCTCGTCGAGCAAGGGATGGCTGACATTGATGTGGTAGAAATACATATGCGGTGTGCGGTTGAAGCCGTGATTGACGACTCGATCTGAAAGCCGGATCTCGTTGCCGCCGACATCGGCCTCGATGCGGCGTAGCAGATGCAGATCCTCGCCGAACACCGTCGACTGCTGGACGATCGCCTCAGCCCACAGCACGCAGCGGTCGCCATCCCAGGCCTCGCCATAACCTGTCAGCCGCGCCGGGATGGTGCCGATGCGGCCATGCAGCGAATGGACCACGCTCTTCTTGCCGGGGTAGTTGTAGGTGTCGGCCGGCACTTCATCGCGGCCGAGAATATGGTCGAGACCGCAGGTCAAAAGCAGGCCGGAAAACGACCGCGCCCAGGCAAGGCCTTGCTCACCTTCATAGTCATGCAGGCCGGGATGACGAAAGCCGCTCGGCGAATGCCAGCCGATCGCCTGGCCCCTGTAGTCGCAATCGGCGATATCGAGCGCCCGGTCGACCAGCGCCGTGAAGCGCAAGCCGGAGCCGGTGCGGAATTCGAGCATGCGGATGCCGCGCTCGACCCCGTCGCCGAGCGTCATCAGCCGCACGCCGGCAAACTGCGACAGCATCCCCGAACGTTCGCTGACCTGCCGGCGCGAAAGCGTCTTGCCGTAAAGCTCTACCATGTGCCGGCTGCTTCTCTCACTTGGCTGTGGCGATGCGCCGCCGCAAAGCGGCGACGCAAGGTGTTGGTGTCAAAGGCCGTTGGCTCGGAACTTGTCGTCGAGGAATTTCTTGGCGCGCGGCACGTCGTCTTCCGAGAGATGCTCGATGATGACGGGAATGTTCGGGTTCTTCTGCGCCAGACGCTGCAGATAGAGATCGTAATTGAGCGAGCCTGTGCCCGGTGCGTTCAGCACCATCTCGCCGACGCCGCGGAAGGTGTGCGAGGCGAGCGCGTCGTCATCGCCGATATCGGCGTGCTTCTCGCTCTTGTCGTCGCCGGCGCGCGCGACATCCTTGGCATGCGCAATCTTGACCTTGTCGGCCAGCGTGTCGAACACCTGGTTCAGCACCTTGTCCATCTGGTCTATGTTGTGGCTCTCGAAATAGTTGGTCGGGTCCATCAGCAGGCCGAGGCCGGGATGGTCGACCTGCGCGAACATGCGCACCGTTTCCTCGACCGAGCCGACGACGTTGTTGACATAGGTTTCGAGCAGGAACATCGAGCCGTGATCGTAGGCTTCCTGCGCCAGCTCGGCGATCACCTTGCGGCACATTTCGAAGCCCTCTTCGGACTTGTTCTTGGGATCGCTCATCCACTCGCTCTCGGTGTTGTAGGTGCCGGTCTCCGAGATCACGTAAGCACTGCCGAGCTGGCGGGCGTTGCGGATGATTTCCTTCAGCCGTTCGACATTCGCCTTGCGGTGCGCAAGGTCGGGATGGATGACATTGGTGTAGCCCGAGATGCAGCAGATCGGCAGGTCGTAGCCACGAAATGTATCGCGGACTTTTTTCGCCTTGTCCTTGGTGATCTGGCCGGCCGATAGGTCGATGTCCTTGAAGTGCAGGTCGAGCTGCACCGTGTTGAAGCCGAGGCCCCGGATTTTTTGCGCCGTCTCTTCGAGGCCGTACGGGAAATAACCCGTGAAAATGCCTGCCTGCATCATGGCGTGAATTCCTCCCTGTAAGCGATTCAGTTGTCTGGTGTTTCGGTTGCGGTGATCAGATAGCGATTTCGGAAAGCTTGACCGTGCGGCCCGCCGCCATCGAGCGGTAGCCTGCCTCGACCAGCGCCATGGTCTTGACGTTGTCGGCGACGGAAAGCGCCGGCGGCGTGCCTGTCTTCACCGCGTGCTGGAGCTGCTCCATAACGCCGATGAAGGCATGCGGGAACCACATCGTCTCCCAGCTCGGACTCACCCATTCGCCGCCGGTCGTCTCGGCCGAGGCGTAGGTCAGCGTCGAGGCGGCACCCGTCGGCCAGCCGATCGTGCCCTTGGCGACGCCCTTGGTCCCGTTGACGCGCCAGTTGATGTGCTGGTCGTCGCGATAGCCTTCCTGGCGCGGGCCGGACCAGACGTCCTCCAGCGAGACGGCGAGCACGCCCGACGGGAAGCGCAGCGTCGAGACGGTGATGCCGTCGGAATGGTCGAACTGGGTACGCGGGTCCTTGCGCGTCAGCGTGGTGATCTCATCCGGGTCGCCGAACAGGAAGCGCAGCACGTCGAGATGATGCACGCTCATATTGGCGAGCGTCAGCCGGTCGTAACCCTGAAGGAAGGTCTGCCAGTGCGGGATCGCATGCATGTCGATCTGCGCGAAGACGATGTCGCCGAGCGCGCCGCTGCCGATGATCTGCTTCAGCACGCGCATCGACTGGTCGTAGCGCATGTTCTGGTTGACCGAGAGGATCTTGCCCGATTTGGCCGCCTCATCGCGCAGCTTGACGGCTTCCTCGACTGACAACGCCAGCGGCTTCTGCGCCAGGATCGCCTTGATATGCTTCTGCTTCAGCGCATGGCGGATCAGCGCCGGCTGCTGGTCTGGCGGAAAGGCCAGGTCGATGATCTCGACATTTGGATCCTCGATCAGCTGTTCCGGCCTATCGTGCACCGTCGCAATGCCCCAGCGGCTAGCGACCTTCTGCGCATTTGCCTTGGTGCGCGAGGCGATCGCCACCGCCGGAAAGCCGGCTTCCTTGTAGGCGGCGAGATGGCACTCGGCCATGATCATGCCGGCGCCGACGCAGCCGATCCGGTATTCCTTGGTGCGAACCTTGACATCCGGCTCGAAGCCTTCTCCTGCCATTTCTTCCTCCCGAAATTCTGTCCTTGCGGCCGCCGTCACAACGCGCCTCCGTCCTGACCGAAATAATGCACGCGAGCCGGCTCGCAGGATATCGCCACCATCGCATCCGGCCTGATGTCAGGCTGGCCGCGCAACAGTGCCCTGAGCCGCGCCTGCCCGGCTTCTATAGTCACCACGGTGTAGCCGCCGAGCGGCTCGACCTCGAACACCCGCGCCGGGCGGCCCTTGCCCCCTTCCGCCATCTCCTTATCGCTCAAGGGCCGGACCTTTATGTCTTCCGGCCTGAGCCCGATCTCGATCGCTTCCGCGGGTACCTTGTCGTCAGCGATGCGGATTGCCCCTTCCGCTGCCTCGACGCCACCCGCGCCGCGCACCGAGGGCAGGATGTTCATCATCGGCGACCCGAGCATGCGCGCCACATAGGTGCTCGCGGGGCGATCGTAAATTTCGGCAGGCGCGCCGATCTGCCGGATCTTGCCGTTCTCCAGGATGGCGATGCGGTCGGCGACCGACATCGCCTCCTCCTGGTCATGCGTGACGTAGATCAGCGTCTTGCCGAGATCGCGCTGAATGCGCTTCAGCTCGACGCGCGTCTCCTCGCGCAGCCTGGCATCGAGCGCCGAGATCGGATCGTCCATCAGATAGGCGGCCGGGTCGCGCACCAGGGCACGCGCGATCGCAACGCGCTGCCGCTCGCCGCCCGAAAGCTGCGCCGGCGGCTTGTGAAGGATGTGGCCGATATGGAGCTTGGCCGCGACGTCGGCGACACGTCTCTTGATCTCGACGTCAGCAACCTTCCGCTCGACCAGCGGGAAACGGACATTGTCGAGCGCGCTCATATGCGGGAACAGCGCCAGGTTCTGGAACACCATGGCGACGTTGCGCTCCGCTGGCGAGACGCTGTTGACCGGCTTGCCGCCGATCAGGATCTCGCCTTGATCCGGCACTTCCAATCCGAGCACCAGGCGCAGGATCGTCGACTTGCCGGACAGCGGCGGGCCGAAGAAGCAGAAGAACTCGTTGTCGTTGACGGTGAAGGAAGCATCGTCGACGGCAAAAGTTTTGCCGTAGCGCTTGGTGACGTTGCGAAAAACGATATCGGCCATGTCTCAGCCCGCCTTCACTGCGACGCCGGTGGCGGCGTCGAAGACGCGCACCGACAAAGCTGGCGGTGCGACGATCGCGTTCTGCCCGACGGACAGCCCGACATCATTCTCGAACACCGCTTTCACCGCGCACTCGCCTTCGCCGAGATGGACGATGGTGCGCGCGCCGATCCGTTCGACGAAGCTCACCGGCATCGACAGCCCGCGTTCGGCAAGCCCCACCTGTTCGGGCCGGAACCCGTAGAGCACGTCGCCGCGCACCGTTCTCACAGCCGAAGCGAGTTCGTCCGGCAACGGTAGCGTCACGCCGAGCAGTCCCAGATCGACCACCAGCCCGCGATCGCTTTCGGCCGGCCTGCCCTTGAGCAGGTTCATGCCTGGCGCACCGATGAAGCGGGCGACGAAGACATTGGCCGGATTGTTGTAGACCTCGAGCGGCGTGCCGACCTGCTGCAGCACGCCATGATCCATCACCGCGATGCGATCCGCCATGGTCATGGCTTCGAGTTGGTCATGCGTGACATAGACCATGGTCTGCCTGAACTGGCGCTGCAGTTGCTTAAGCTCGGTGCGCATCACCGCGCGGAAGGCAGCGTCGACATTGGACAGCGGCTCGTCGAGCAGGAAGATCGCCGGCTCCATGATCGCCGAACGGCCGATCGCCACACGCTGCAGGATGTTGACCGAGAGCCGTTCCGCCTTGCGGTCGAGCAGCGGCGAAAGCTGCAGCATCTCGGCGATCGCGCCGACACGGCGGTCGATTTCGGCTTTGCCGGCGCCGCGCATCTTCGGCCCGTAAGCCAAGTTCTGCCGCACGCTCATATGGGTAAAGATGGCGTAGTTCTGGAAGACGAAGCCGACGCCACGCCGCCCCATCGGCACGCCGGCCATGTCGCGCTCGCCGAACAGGATCTTGCCGCTGGTCGGCTCCTCCATGCCGGCGATCATGTTCATCGTTGTCGACTTGCCGCAGCCCGAGGGCCCGAGCAGCGCCATGAACTCGCCATCGGCGATTTCGAGATCCATCGTCTTCAACGCGGTGAAGTCGCCGAATCTCTTGACCAGATCCTGCAGATGAATGGCGCTCATGCCAGCGCCTCCCGGGCCTTCGCCATGCGCTTCATGGCGTAGACCGCGACGATCGACAGCACGACCAGGATGGCGAGAGCGATGGCCGCCACATAGCCCCAGATCAGGTCCTGCGTGGTGACCTTGTAGATGTAGACGGAGATCGTCTCGGTGGCGACGCCGGGGCCGCCGCCGGTCATGATGTAGAGCGTGTCGAAAATCTTGAAATTCTCGATCACGCGGATCGCCAGCGCGATGATAATGATCGTCTTCATCTTCGGAAGCACGATGGTGGTGAAACGCTGCCAGGCATTGGCGCCGAGCAGCGTCGCGGCCTTCATCTGGTCCTCCGGCACGCCGACGAGGCCGGCAAGCAGGATCAGGAACATCAGCGGCGTCCACTGCCAGATGTCGGCAATCATCACGGCGATCAGCGCCAGCGTCGGATCGGAAAGCCAGGCGATGGTGACGGGCGTGCCGACGATCCGCGACAGGATGTCGTTCACCGGGCCGCCAGACTGGAACAGCATGAAGAACATGTAGCCGGCGACTGCGGGCACGACCATCATCGGCATCAGCAGGATCGAATAGAAGATGCGCTTGCCGGGAAAATCGTCCGCGAACAGCGTTGCCAGCGCCAGACCGAGCAGAAACTCCGCGGGCACGCAGACCAGCATGACGATCGCAGTGCGCTGCAGCGCGCTCCAGAAGCGGGTGTCTGCCGCGAGGTCGGTGTAGTTGGCAAAACTGTTCCACATCTGCCAGGCGTTCCACCAGCCGATGCCCGATAGCGGCGACCAGTCGGTGATGCTGATGTAGAGCTGCATCAAAAGCGGGAAGGCCGAGATGAACAGCACCAGGATCTGCGCCGGCACGGTGAGCCGGAAGCCCAGCCGCGCTCCCTCGTCTGGCGTGGCGGGCCTTGTCCGCGCGGCCATCTCGCCCTCCGAAATCGTCGCCGTCACCGCGCTCATTGCTTGAGCGCTCCGAAGGTCAGCCCGCGCACCAGGTGGCGTTGGATGGCGACGCCCATGATCACCGGCGGCACCGCAGCGATCAGGCCGAGGGCCGCCTTGGCGCCGTAGAGCTGCCCGGTCATCGAGGACGAAAGCGACGCCATGTAGACCGGGATCGTCACCCATTCGCGCGTCGTGAGCAGCAGCGCGATCAGGTAGTCCGACCAGTTGAGGATGAAGACGAAGAGCGCCGCGCTCGCCAGCGGCGCGCGCATCATCGGCAGCGTGATGCGGGTAAAGACCCGCAGCCGCGAGCAGCCCTCGACAAGTGCCGCCTCTTCGATCTCGCGCGCCATGTCGTCGAAGAAGGTCTTCATCAGCCAGAAGGCGAAGGGCAGCGTGACGATGCCGTAGATCAGCGCCAGCCCCCACCACGTGTCGTTGAGTTTGAGGAAGGCCCACATGATCATCACCGGGATCATGACCGCCATCGGCGGAAACAGCCTCAGCTGGATCAGCGCCAGCGGCAGGTTCTGGCCGGAACCGAAACGCGACAGGCCGTAGGCCGCCGCAGTGCCCGCCGACATGGCGATCAGAGTTCCGAACACCGCCGAAAGCAACGACGACAGGATCGGCTTCAGCGCGTTGCGGTCGAGCGCGACGATAAGATTGTTGGTGGACTCGCCGAAGACGAAACGGAAATTGCTGAGCGTCGGGTTTTTCGGCCACCATGTCAGCTCGGCGCCGGTGGCCGACCATTCGGCGATCGGCTTGAAGGCCATCGACACCATCCACAGGATCGGGATCAACGTCACCGCCATCGCCGCGACGATCGCGGCATAGCGGAATATCTCGAAGGGAATGGAACGCTTCATCTGGCTGCTTTGCTGGTGGCGTCGTTTAGCGGAGGGGAGGAGCGACAAGCCCCTCCCCTCCATCGCGATCCCGGAAGGAGGATCAGCTGATCGGATCGAGAACGGTCGGCCAGGCCTCCTTGTTGGTCTTGATGGCCTCGAGCAGCTTGTCCTCGCCGATGCGGCGGGCGATCTTCTTCCACTCGCTCTCGGTGTCGGCCATTGCCTGCTCTGCGGTCTTGGCCTTGGTCAGCGATGCCATCAGGTTTTCGTCCAGCGCATTGTGGAAGGCGGTGGCGCCGGGATAGTTGATGGTCGGCACGGTCCGGGCGACCGTCTCGCGCACCACGTCCATGTGGTAGGCGTGATAGGTCTGGCGAACCAGCGGATCGGAGAAGTCCGACAGCCGGAACGGGTCAAAATACCCGCCCGGATTGGCGGTCATCCAGGCGTAGATCCTCGCGGAGCCCAACCATTGCAGCAGGAGATATGCGACCTCCTGGTTCTTCGACTGCGATGAGACCATGCCGGTCAGCGAGAACCAGAGCACCGAACGGCTGATCAGCTTGCCGTCGATCTCACGGCCGGGCGGCAGCATCGAGCCGATCTTGCCGGTGACCTGCGAGTCCTTGTTGCCGGCATTGTCGAGGAATTTCGGCAGGTTGGAGAAGGCGCAGGTCATCGCCGCCCCGCCCTTGGCGAAATTGCCGTATTGTTCCGGCCAGCCCCACGAGATCGCGTCCGGCGAATGATGCGCCAGCGAGGCGATGTATTCATTGGTGGCCGCGATACCCTGTTCCGAGTTGATCAGTGGCTTGCCGTCATCGCCGAACAGGAACTGGTTGGGCGAGGCCATCGAGACATAGCGCTGATACCAGTTGGTGTAGCCCCAGCCCTGGTTGCGCAGGTCGGTCGAGCCGAACAGGCCCTTGTCAGGGCGCTGGAAGAAGGCGGCGATGTCGCCGTGCTGCTTCCAGGTTTTCGGCGGCGCCAGATCGTAGCCGTATTTGTCCTTGAACGCCTTCTTCTCGGCTTCGTCGCCGAACAGATCGGTGCGGTAGACCCAAGTCTGGAAATCGCCGTCCAGCGACACGCCATAGGTCGCGCCGCGATATTTGTTGAGCAGCGACACGCCCTTGGCGCCATCGACATAGCCGGTCTTGGCATCGTCCCACTCCGGCTTGTACTGCGCGACGAAGTCGTCGAGCTTGGCGATGCCGCCGGTTTCGGCGAGGTCGCCGAGGCGGTTCCACTCCGTCGAATAGATGTCGTAGGCCCCACCCTTGGTGGAGATATCCTGCATCGTCTTGGTGAATTCCTGGCCGTTCGGCAGGCCGACGATTTCGATCGGAATGCCGGTTTCCTTTTCCCAAAGGTCCTTGATCGACGGCGCGCCGGCCGGGAACGGCTGCGTCAACTGGCCGATCGAGCCATCCGACAGGCCAAGCACGATCTTGGCCGGTGCCTTGCCGGCGCCCTTCAGCGCCTTGGCCGCCTCGATGGCGCGGCCTTCCGGTGTATCGGGCCCGTACTGGTAGCGCTCGGCGCCGTCGAAGCCGGTCGGCCCGCCGATCATGCCCGGCGCCAGGGCGTCAGCCGCAAAGGCGCGGCCGGGACGAATGAATTGCGGGGCGATACCGGTCGCGGCGACGAACACCGCGGCCTTTCCTCCGGACGCCAGCATGCGGCGCCGCGACATGCGGATCAATTGAGACATCGAATTCCTCCCTCGGGGCCTGTTCCTCCATGGCCCACGTGAGGGATATTGACGACAGTGCATGAAGCCTGTCAACATCATAAATAATCAAAACACGTCAGAAGATCGCAAATGAGGGAGAGAATGCAGTCCGCCGAGCTTGCCACGTCGCACCCATTGCTTGGATTTGAGGGACTTTTGCCACGGCCCGGCCGATTTTTTCGAACCTTGCCTGCCTTGTGTAACGCGCCGGCTTGCGCGCGGGGCAAGGCCGGTTACATCATTTCACATCAGAATCGCTGCTGCGGCTGAGCGGTTTCCCGGAATGGATTGGCGACTGCGTGATTTTGATGCTTGCAATGAGGTGCTTAAAGTGCGGTCAACCGTGACAGACATAGCCCGGGAAGCCGGTGTTTCTCCGGCCACCGTCGACCGTGTTCTCAACAACCGTGCGGGGGTACGGGCGCGTACGCGCGAAATCGTCATCGAGATGGCGCAGCGCCTGGGCTACATCGCCGAAACACCGAACGGCACCCCGCAGCGCGCCGCGCTAGGGCAGACGATCAGGCTCGATTTCGCGCTGCCGGCCGGCACCAACTCCTTCATCAAGCTTTTGCACCGGCATATCGAGGCGCAGGCGTTGACGCGACCGGATCTCGACGTCCACGTCACCACCATCGAAGGCTTCAACCCCGACCGGCTCGCCCGGCTGCTGCAGGACTTGCGCGGCCAGACGCAAGGTGTCGGCGTCATCGCGCTCGACCATCCAACGGTGCGCGAGGCGATCCGCTCGCTGTCGGCCAACGACATCAAGGTCGTCACCATCGCCTCCGACATCCAGCACGTGCCGAGAGTCGCCTATATCGGCATCGACAACCGCGCCGCCGGGCGGCTGGCCGGCTATCTGCTCAACCGCTTCATGGGCTCAGGGCGACCAGGCAAGGTGGCGCTGTTCGCCGGCTCGCTGTCCTATCGCGGCCATGAGGAACGCGAGATGGGGTTTCGCCACATATTGACGGAGGAATCGCCCAACCTGCAGATCGTCGAAATGCGCGAAATGCTCGACGACCGCGAGAAAGCCTATTCGGAAGCATCAGCCTTGCTGGAGCGCCACCCGGATCTCGCCGCGATCTACAATGTCGGCGCCGGCAACACCGGCATTGCCCGCGCGCTGAAGGAGCGCGGCCGCGAACTTTCGACCGTCTTTCTCGGCCATGAAGTGACGGACGGCACCAAGGACCTTCTGCTCGACGGCACGCTCGATGCGGTCATCGACCAGAACCCACGCGTCGAGGCCCGCGAGGCGCTTAACACACTGACCCATGTGGTGAAAGGCCTGCCCTATGAACTGCACCAGCCCCGGCTGCAGGTGATCTTCCGGGAAAACATTCCGGAGATTTGAGTTTGGAAGGCTCGGCCTGACGCAGTCTATCCCGCGATCAGCACCGTGCTTTCCGGCGACCCAGCGCAACACGACGTCCTGGCATTCGTTCTGCACAATGACCTTCTGCGCTTGGCCAGCCCATCCTAGAAAATAGGTGCCGTTGTTGCTGCAAAAAGTCGGCTGGAGATCTGACCCTTGAGCGTGATGCCGTTGGCAGTATGCGCGATCCCCGCATCCGTGATTTTTTCGGCTCCGATTGGTGCTGGCGTTTGTCCCGCCATGCAATCAGGCGACCGGAAGGCATGAAACGGCGGCGAAGGCTCTGGTCAAACCATCGCAATGTGGTAGAGTGATCATACCAGTTGATAACTTGACGATCGGCGCGGCCATCGTTGGAGATCGGGAGTAACGGATATATGACAACGATTGCGCTGTTCGGTGCCGGCGGGAAAATGGGCTACCGCCTGTCGACCAATTTTCGCGGATCGCCCTACACGATACGCCATGTCGAGGTCAGCGAGGCCGGCCGCGAGCGGCTGAAATCGGGCCTGGGCTTCGATGCCGTCAGCGCCGATGAAGCGCTCGACGGGGCCGATGTGGTGATCCTGGCCGTGCCCGATACGCATATCGGCAAGGTGGCGGCCAGCATCGAGAGCAAGCTCGCATCCGGCACGATGGTCGTGGTGCTGGATGCAGCCGCACCGTTCGCCGGCCATCTGCCGAAGCGGCCGGACCTGACTTATTTCGTCACCCATCCCTGCCATCCGCCGATCTTTAACGACGAGACCGACATGGCGGCGAAGAAGGACTATTTCGGCGGCGTCAAGGCCAAGCAGCATATGGTCAGCGCGCTGATGCAGGGACCGGAAGAGGATTTTGCCAAGGGCGAGGCGATCGCCAAGATCATCTGGGCGCCGGTCATGCGCTCGCATCGTGTCACTGTCGATCAGATGGCGTTGCTGGAACCCGGCCTTTCGGAAACCGTATGCGCCTCGCTGCTTGTCGTCATGAAGGAAGCCGTCGACGAGGTCGTGGCGCGCGGCGTCGACAAGCAAGCCGCGCTCGACTTCCTGCTCGGCCATATGAACGTGCTTGGCGCCGTCATTTTCGGCGAAACCAAGGGCGTGTTTTCGGACGCCTGCAACAAGGCGATCGAGTTCGGCAAGCCGGTGTTGATGCGCGACGACTGGAAGCGGGTGTTCGAGCCGGAAGAGATCGCCGCGAGCATTCAGCGCATCACCTGAGGTCTATCCAAGCACTTGCCGGAACGCCTGGAAGCGTCGGCGCATCGTCGCCGACGCCTAGCTTAGAACGCTCATTAGGTACATATCATCTGAATTTGTGATTGACTCATCATACCAGTTGGCTTAGCTGTTTATGGGCTCGGATCGACAAGGTTTCGAAGGGAGTTCGAAGCCTGGACGAGTGGAGGGATGGTCGGGGGCCTACGATCGTTTGGGGGAAGCCGGAAACCGGCCTTTGAGCCCGAAACGCTCGGTGGCCCGCGCTGCGCGACGAATTCGAATGCAGACAATGGCCTTGGTTGATCAAGGCAGTTTTTCAAACGGGAGGACATCATGAAACTCACACGCAGAATGACACTTGCGGCTTTTGCCGGCATGTTGGCGCTTGGCACGGCGGCACCAGCCTATGCGGCCGACCTCATCGCCATCATCACGCCCTCGCACGACAATCCGTTCTTCAAGGCGGAAGCTGTCGGTGCCGAGGCCAAGGCCAAGGAACTCGGCTATGAAGCGCTGGTGCTCGTTCATGACGACGATGCCAACAAGCAGTCCGAACTGATCGACACGGCGATCGGTCGCGGCGCCAAGGCCATCATTCTCGACAATGCCGGCGCCGACGCCACCGTCGCCGCCGTGCAGAAGGCCAAGGATGCGGGCGTTCCTTCGTTCCTGATCGACCGCGAGATCAATGCCACCGGCGTCGCCGTCGCGCAGATCGTCTCCAACAACTACCAGGGCGCCCAGCTCGGCGCGCAGGAGTTCGTCAAGCTGATGGGCGAGAAGGGCAATTTCGTCGAATTGGTCGGCAAGGAATCCGACACCAATGCCGGCATCCGCTCGAAGGGTTATCACGACGTCATCGATGACTATCCGGATCTGAAGATGGTCGCCCAGCAGTCGGCCAACTGGAGCCAGACCGAGGCCTACGCCAAGATGGAATCGATCCTGCAGGCCAATCCCGACATCAAGGGCGTCATCTCCGGCAACGACACGATGGCGATGGGCGCCTATGCGGCGCTGGTCGCAGCAAACCGCAAGGACGTCATCGTCGTCGGCTTCGACGGATCGAACGACGTGCGCGATTCGATCACCGCGGGCGGCATCAAGGCAACCGTCCTGCAGCCGGCTTATGCGCAGGCGCAGATGGCGGTCGAGCAGGCCAATGATTTCATCAAGAACAAGAAGTCGCCCGAAAAGGAGAAGCAGTTGATGGACTGCGTTCTGGTCAATGGCGACAATGCTCCCAAGCTGGAAACTTTTGCGCTGACCAACTGAGCCGGCGTGACATGAATAGCGAGGGGCGAATCTCGGTTCGTCCCTCGCCGCCATTTTCCGTGGGTGCCGACCGCCATGCTGAACAACAGGCCATCATGCTGAACAACAAGCCGAACTGGCCGATCCTTGTCGTTGCAGTCGGAATCAGCCTGACTGCCTGCAAGATTCTCCCGACGCCTTCGGGGGACAGCGGCAACGCCTTCAACCCCGACAAGATGGTAGAGGAGATCTGGGCGGCGAAGGTCGTGCCCTATCTCCAGCGGAAGGCCGGACCGTTTGCCGAGGTTCACGCGCTGGCGAAAACCGATCCCGCTTCTGCCGGCGCCAAATATGGCAATCCGAACAAGCAGGCGAATTCGCCATGGACCTTCGCGGTTCGCGTCGAGGGCAAGATCATCGCCGCCAACACGGCGTCGCGCGCGGCGACGATGGATATCGATGTCGATGGCGACGGCAAGGCCGATGCGCGGGTGCAGATCGGACCCGCGATGCGGGGAACCGCGCTGCGCGACAGCCTCGATTTCATCCAGTTCAACGATTTTACCAATCAGATCGACTTCGCCCAGTTCGGCAAGGCGTTCAACGCCTATGCCGACAAAACCGTGCTTTCCAAACTGCCGCACGACGCGCTGGAAGGCCGGACCGCCAAGGTTCTCGGCGCCTATACGCTCGAAAGCGGCCAGGACCTGCCGCTGGTGACGCCGGCGGAGGCAGAAATCGGGCCGAAACCATGAGTGCCGCCTCCGCTCACGATGTCATCCTGAAGCTGGAAGACGTCTCCAAGGTCTATTCCGGCACCGTTGCGGTTAAGCGCGCGAATTTCGAGGTGCGCAAGGGCGCGGTCAATGTGCTGGTCGGCGAAAACGGCGCCGGCAAATCGACGCTGATGAAGATCATCGCCGGTGTCGAACAACCGACGCTCGGCCGGATCCTTCTGGAAGGGGAGGAGGTTTCCTTCTCGTCATCGGGAGATGCGGTGAACCGCGGCATCGGCATGGTGTTCCAGGAGCTGAACCTGTTCGGCAATCTGACCGTCGCCGAAAACATTTTCGCCAAGCGCGAGATCACCAACAGGTTCCGCAAGATCGACCGCAAGGAGCAGGAACGCCGCGCGGCGCAATTTCTCGAACGGCTGCAAGCTGGCATAAGGCCCGACATGCTGGTCGAGGATCTGCGCATCGGCCAGCAGCAACTGGTCGAGATCGCCAAGGCGGTTTCGCTCGATGCGCGCATCCTGATCATGGACGAGCCGACCTCGGCGCTGAGTGCTGCGGAAGTCGAGATACTGTTCAAGGTGATCGCCGACCTCAAGGCGCGCGGCGTGGCCATCGTCTATATCTCGCACCGGCTGGAAGAGCTGATCCGCATCGGCGACTACATCACCGTGCTGCGCGACGGGCACATCACCGGCCAGGAAGAAATGAAAAACGTCGACACGCGGTGGATCGTGCGGCAGATGATCGGCTCCGACGCCAAGGATTTCGCTAAGGCCGACGGCCATGTTCCCGGCGAAGAAATATTCCGCGCCGAAGACATCTGCCTGCCGCGCGCGACCGGCGGGCTGGCGGTCGACCACGTCTCGCTGTCACTGCGCGCCGGCGAGATTCTCGGCATATACGGCCTGATGGGCGCCGGACGCAGCGAGCTGTTCGACTGCATCATGGGCCGCCATGGCCAGGCCACCGGAGCGATCTTCATTGCCGGCAAGAATGTCAAGGAGCGCGATACGACGCGGCGCATTCGGCGCGGGCTGGCGCTGATTCCTGAAGACCGCCAGCGCGAAGGGTTGGTGTCGATCCTGTCGGTGGCCAGCAATCTGACGCTGGCCAGCCTGTCGCGGTTTGTGCGCCTGTTCCACATCCGTGGCGGCCCCGAAAGACAGGCGGTGACGCAGATGGTGAAGGAACTGGCGATCAAGGTCGCCGACCCGGCGCAGGAGGTCTCTTCGCTGTCCGGCGGCAACCAGCAAAAGGTGGTGATCGGCAAGGCGCTGCTCACCGGCCCCAAGGTGCTGCTGATGGATGAGCCGAGCCGTGGCATCGATGTCGGCGCTAAGGCCGACGTCTTCCGCACCATGCGCAAACTGTCGCGCGACGGGCTGGGCATTCTGTTCGCCACCTCCGACCTCGACGAGGTGATGGCGTTGTCCGACCGCATTGCGGTGATGAGCAACGGAAAACTGACCGGCATGTTCGATCGCGCCGAGGCGACGGAGGCAGCCCTTGTCGCCGCCTCGGCACTTGGCCACGGACCGGCCCCGCACACGGAGAGCCCATGACTGATATCCCGGCCAAGGCGGCCTCCTCCTCCGTCCCGAGCGGCTCGCTGTTGCTGACGTTGATGAAGGCGAGGACCTTCATTGCGCTGATCGCTGTGCTGATCTTCTTTTCGATCGCGGCGCCGAATTTCCTGTCGACCGCCAATCTGATCCTGATGTCGAAACATGTGGCGCTGAACGCGTTCCTGGCCATGGGCATGACCTTCGTCATCATCACCGGCGGCATCGACCTGTCGGTCGGCTCGATCGTCGGCCTGTGCGGCATGGTGGCCGGCTATCTCGTGCTCAACGGCATCGACCTGCAGATCGGCTACACAATCTATTTCAACGTCGTCGAGATCACACTGATCACGCTGGCGGTCGGCATCCTGATCGGCGCCATCAACGGATTGCTGATCACCCGGCTGAATGTCGCGCCGTTCATCGCCACGCTTGGCGTGCTCTATGTCGCGCGTGGCCTGGCGCTGCTGTCGTCGGATGGCCGCACCTTCCCGAACCTGGTCGGCAAGCCTGAGCTCGGCACCACCGGCTTCGGCTTCCTCGGCGCCGGGCGGCTGCTCGGCCTGCCGGTGGCGATCTGGATCCTGATCGTCGTTGCGCTGGCGGCGGCCTATCTCGCCAAATACACGCCGCTCGGCCGCCACATCTTCGCTGTCGGCGGCAATGAGCGGGCGTCGCGAATTTCGGGCGTTCGTGTCAACATGGTGAAGATGTTCGTCTATATGTTCTCCGGTTTCTGCGCGGCGATCGTCGGCTTGATCATCTCGTCCGAACTGATGGCCTCGCATCCGGCGACGGGCGAAAGTTTCGAGCTCAACGCGATCGCAGCGGCCGTGCTTGGCGGCACCTCGATGTCGGGCGGTCGCGGCACGATCGGCGGCACCATCGTCGGCGCCTTCGTCATCGGCATTCTTTCGGACGGGTTGGTGATGATGGGGGTGAGTTCGTTCTGGCAGATGGTGATCAAGGGCCTGGTCATCATCGTCGCCGTTGTCGTCGACCAAGCGCAGCGTCGGCTGCAGAGCCGGGTGACACTGATGCAGATGGCAAAGGCGGGCTGAACATGGCGGAGTTGCGGGGAGCGCTGATCGGTTGCGGCTTCTTTGCCGTCAACCAGATGCATGCCTGGCGCGACATTGAAGGCGCCTCGATCATCGCCATCTGCGACCGCGATCCCGACCGGCTGCGGATCGTCGGCGACCAGTTCAGCATCGCAAAGCGCTACACCGATGCGGCAGAACTTTTTGCCGGCGAGAGCCTGGATTTTGTCGATATCGCCACCACGGCACCCAGCCATCGGCCGCTGGTCGAGATGGCGGCGCGGCACCGTGTGCCGGCAATCTGCCAAAAGCCGTTCGCGCCGACGCTTGCCGACGCCAAGGCGATGGTGAATGCTTGCGTGGGAGCCAGGATACCGCTGATGGTGCATGAGAATTTTCGCTGGCAGTCGCCGATCCAGACGGTGCGCGCCGTGCTCGACAGCGGCGAGATCGGCACGCCCTTCTTCGGCCGTATCTCCTTCCGCTCCGCCTATGACGTGTTTTCAGGCCAGCCTTATCTGGCGACGGGCAGGCGCTTCATCATCGAGGATCTCGGCATCCACATCCTCGATATCGCCCGCTTCCTGCTCGGCGACGTGTCGAGCCTCACCGCCCGCACGGCGCGCATCAATCCAGCCATTACCGGCGAGGACGTCGCCACGATGCTGATGGATCATGCCGGCGGCGCCACCTCTGTCGTCGATTGCAGCTATGCGACGAAGCTTGCCGTCGAGCCGTTTCCCGAAACGCTGATCGAGATCGACGGCAGCGACGGCACAATCCGGCTGGCGCAGGGCTACCGGCTCACCGTCACCGGCAGGAACGGCACACAGGTCACCGACGTCTCGCCACCGCTGTTGCCCTGGGCATCGCGCCCATGGCACAACATCCAGGAGAGCGTCGTTGCCATCCAGCGGCACTGGGTCGACTGCCTGGCTAAGGGGATAGAACCGGCGACCTCGGGCGCCGACAATCTCAAGACATTCGCGTTGGTCGAGGCCGCTTATACGGGTGCGGCGAGCCGGGAGCCGGTGCAGCTCGACGCTTTGCTGAAATGACCGCCGACGCTTTCCTCCTCTATGGCACGCATGTGGTCGAAGCCGCGCCGGTCAGGCTCAGCGCCGGCGCGCTCAGCGCGGACTTCGCCAATGGCAATCTGCGCACCATCCGTCTTGGCGGCATCGAAGTGCTGCGCGCCATCGCCTACATCGTGCGCGATCGCGACTGGGGCACTTACGAGCCTGAACTGACGGACCTTGTCATCAACCAGGGCGCCGACACTTTCTCGGTCAGCTACACAGCAAATTGCACCGGGCCGGACGCGAGCCGGCTCGCCTTTCGCGCCACCATCAAAGGCTCTGATGGCCATCTGGCCTTCGACGTGAGTACCCTGCCCGAGAGCGACTTCGAGACCAATCGCTGCGGCTTCTGCGTCCTGCATCCGATCGCAGGCCTCGCCGGCAGTCCGGTCACGGTCGAGCACACTGACGGCAGCGCGGTGGCCACGAAGCTGCCGCTGTTGATCGACCCCTGGCAGCCTTTCAAGGATTTGCGCGCCATTTCACATCAGGTCCGGCCCGGCGTCACCGCCGAATGCCGGATGGAGGGCGACACTTTCGAGATGGAGGACCAGCGCAACTGGTCGGATGCGTCCTACAAGACCTATGTGCGGCCGCTGGCGCTGCCATGGCCCTATGTGCTGCCGGCCGGCCAAGCCGTCATGCAGACGGTCAGCCTGCGCATCATCGGCGAGGGGAAAATGCCGGCAGTTGCAACAAGCACCGAACGGGTTCGTGTCGAACTCGGTGAAGCCGGGCAGAGGCTGCCGGATATCGGCGTGATCATCTACCCGGATGACGTGGAGGCCGCGCTCGCAAACCTTCCGACATTGGCCGTGCTAGGGCCGCAGCAACTTGTCTTCCACTACGACCCGACACGTGGCCATGGGCTGGGTGCGTTGCAGTCCTTTGCAAAAATTGCCGCCGCCCATCCAGTGCAGACGACGCTGGAATGCGTCGTTGCCTGCGCGGGCGATCTCGAAGATGAACTTTCAGCCGTCGCCGACATGGTGCGCCAGGCCGGGCTAAAACTTTCGGCCATTGCCGTCTCGCCTTCCGTCGACCGGCAGTCGACGCCGCCGGGCAGCGCGTGGCCGGACTGTCCGCCGCTTGAAGACGTCTATGCCGCCGCGCGGCGCGCCTTTCCCGATATCCGGCTCGGCGGCGGCATGTTCAGCTATTTCACCGAGCTCAACCGCAAGCGCGTACCGGCCGGCTTGCTCGATTTCGTCACCCACTGCACCTGCCCGATCGTGCACGCGGCAGATGATCTCAGCGTCATGCAATCGCTGGAGGCGCTGCCCTTCATCACCGCTTCGGCGCGGGGGATCTTCCGGGGAAAACCGTACCGCATCGGCCCGTCGACGATTGCCATGCGCCAGAACCCCTATGGTGGCGCGACCAAGGCCAATCCGGGGGGACAGCGCGTCACCATGGCCGAGTGCGACCCCCGTCATGCCGGCCTGTTCGCCGCCGCATGGACGATCGGCTATGCCGCGCGCGTCGCGCCGGCCGGGCTGGAGCTGCTCACGCTCTCCGGCTTCACCGGACCATTCGGCGTGCTGGCGTCATCGGGCGAACCCGTCGCGGAAGGAACGCCCCGGCCGATCTTCGATGCCATCAAAGGTCTTTGCGAAATGGCCGGCCTTGCGCATGTGGCGGCAAGGACGAGCGATGAGACTAAGGTGCTGGCGCTCGCCGGGCGCTCCGTGTCGGGCAAGACCGTCGTGTGGCTGGCGAACCTGACAGCAGACGATGTACCGGTAGACATCTCAGCGTTTGGCCGAGGCCATCTCGTGATGGCGCCCTACGCGATTGCCCGGTTCGGCTGAACTACTTTTCGGAGTTCATCACATAAAGCGCGCGCGAGCGCTCGAGATGCTTGATCATCGCCTTCTCGGCGCCGTCGGCATCCTTCTTCTCGATGCGGCCGATGATCTCTTCATGCTCGGTCAGCGTGAACTTTTCCTTGCCGGTCCAGATCAGCATCTCGGTGTGATATTCCTTCAGCCAACCGAGCATCGCTTCGCTGACGGCGACATAGATCGGGTTGCCTGAAATCGCCGCGATCTGGGTGTGAAACTTCATGTCGGCGGAGATGAAGGCTTCGGAGTCGCCGCGAAAGCCGCGCTGTTCGGCAACGGTGGCCCGCAGTTGCTCAACGTTCTCCGCAGTGGCGTTTTCGGCGGCTTCCCTGACCATGCCGCGCTCAAAGAAGATGCGCGCGGTTTTCAGGTGCTCCAGCGTGTCCTTCGACGACGACAGGATGATCTTGGCGGCGCCATCGACCTGCTTGATGATCGACTTGGCTGTGAGTTGCAGCACCTTGGCGCGCTCGCCATGAGAGATGGCGACGAGGCCCATATTGCTAAGCCCCTGCATGGCCTCGCGGATCGCGGGACGGCCGACCTCGAAGCGCTCCATCAGCTCGCGCTCCGACGGCATGTCGTCGCCGGGCGTCAATTCTCCGCTGGTGATCAGGCGCTTCAGCCGCAAAAACACTTCGTCGGAAAGTTTGCGCCGGACGATCGGCTCCGAACGGTTCATCGTCGCGAATCACTCCCTTGACCTGTGTCTATCTAGCACTGCCCCAGCTATTTCCGGAACGGCTGTCGCCTCGATCGCTCCTGGCCTCAAGACAGGATAGTGCTTGCAAAGCTTATGTACTCATTATACCAGATTTCGACGATCAAGGAACTCTTTTCGAACCTCCTGCGGCCTCAGACAACGAACTATGATCACGCTCACCTACCGCATCGAGACATCAGGCAGCATCGACGCGCTGGCAGCCAAGATCGCCAGTGACCAGTCAACCGGAACCTTTGTTACGCTGCCCGGCGAGACCGAGGAGCTCAAGGCCCGGGTGGCGGCGCGCGTCCTGGCGATACGGCATTTGCCCGACGCCCTTCGGCCCTCCATTCCTGAGGCTGGTGACGGGCCTTTCAAGCGCGCGGATGTCGACATCGCCTTTCCGTTCGATGCCATCGGCACCGACCTGTCGGCACTGATGACGATTGCCATTGGCGGCGCCTATTCGATCAAGGGCCTGTCCGGCATTCGCGTCGTCGACTTGAAGCTGCCGGAGCAATTTCGCGGCGCGCATCCGGGTCCGCAGTTCGGTGTCGCCGGCAGCCGCAGGCTGACCGGCGTCACGGATCGGCCGATCATCGGC
This sequence comes from Mesorhizobium sp. 128a, assembly GCF_053848025.1. Lineage (NCBI taxonomy): Bacteria > Pseudomonadati > Pseudomonadota > Alphaproteobacteria > Hyphomicrobiales > Phyllobacteriaceae > Mesorhizobium > Mesorhizobium sp. 128a. The sequence continues at coordinate 90,101 of NZ_JBSPKY010000019.1, forward strand.
ACCATCGTCAAGCCGGCGCTGGGACTCAGGCCTCACGAGACCGCCGCGATGGTTGGCGAACTGATCGCTGCCGGCGTCGATTTCATCAAGGACGACGAGAAGCTGATGAGCCCGGCCTATTCGCCCTTGGCGGAACGGGTGAAGGCAATCATGCCGCTGATCCTCGACCATGAGCAGAAGACCGGCAAGAAGGTCATGTATGCCTTCGGCATCTCGCATGCCGATCCCGACGAGATGATGCGCAACCATGATCTCGTGGCCACAGCCGGCGGCAATTGCGCCGTCGTCAACATCAACTCCATCGGCTTCGGCGGCATGGCATACCTTAGAAAACGCTCCGGCCTAGTGTTGCACGCGCATCGGAATGGCTGGGACATCCTCACCCGCCATCCCGGCCTCGGCATGGATTTCAGGGTCTGGCAGCAGTTCTGGCGGCTGCTCGGCGTCGACCAGTTCCAGATCAACGGCATCGCCTCGAAATACTGGGAGCCCGACGAGTCCTTCATCCGCTCCTTCGAGGCAATTACGACGCCACTGTTTTCGCCCGACGATTGCGCGCTGCCCGTGGCCGGTTCGGGTCAGTGGGGCGGACAGGCGCACGAAACCTACGAACGCACCGGCCGCACGGTCGATCTTCTCTATCTCTGCGGCGGCGGCATCGTCAGCCACCCGGACGGGCCGGGCGCCGGGGTGCGCGCCGTGCAGCAGGCCTGGCAAGCGGCGGTCGACGGAATCCCGCTCGAGGATTTCGCCCGCAGCCATGTCGAGTTGGCGCGGTCGATCGAGAAATTCAGCGACGGCAAGGCAGCCTGAACTATGCAGGACCTTCTGCTCAGCTACTACGGCGATGACCTCACCGGCTCAACCGACGTGATGGAGGCGCTCGAACTCGGCGGCGTGCCGACCGTGCTGTTCATGCGCCAGCCGGACGCGGTGCAGCTGGCGCAGTTCCCGCACTGCCGCGCCGTTGGCCTCGCGGGCACCAGCCGCAGCGAGACACCGCAATGGATGGACACGCATCTCAAGGATGCCTTCGCCTGGCTGAAGACGCTGAACGCCGCCATCTGTCACTACAAGGTTTGCTCCACCTTCGATTCCAGCCCCACGATCGGCAGCATCGGCCGGGCGATCGAGATCGGCCGTTCGGTCTTCGAGCAGGCCAGCGTGCCCCTGCTGATCGGCGCGCCGCAGCTCAAGCGATACACCGCCTTCGGCCATCTGTTCGCGGCCTATCGCGAAAAGTATTTCCGCATCGACCGCCATCCGGTGATGAGCCGCCACCCGACCACGCCGATGGATGAATCCGACCTGCTGATCCATCTGTCGCGGCAGACGGAACTGACGTCGGGGCTGGTCGATTTCGCGACGCTGCAGTCCGCTGCCCGGTCGGAGGCCTTTGATCGCTTCCTCGCCTCGGGCACCGCTATAGTGCTTGTCGATGTCGACAGCCGGGAGGCACAGGCACTCGCCGGCAAGGAGATCTGGCGCGTTCGCAAGCCTGGCGGTTCCTTCGTCGTCGGCTCCTCCGGGATCGAATACGCGCTGTTGGCCGAATGGGTGTCGAACGGGACAGTCAGAGCTGAACCAGAATTTTCGCCGCCGGGTGCTGCCGACCGCATTGCGGTGGTCTCGGGCAGCTGCTCGCCGACGACCGAGCGGCAGATACGCCATGCGCTGACCGATGGATTCGACGGCATCGACGTCGATCCCGTCGAGCTGGTCTCGGAGAATTTCGAACAGGCGATCGCCCGCGCCGCAGTGGCCGGCCGCGCCAGCCTGGAAGCCGGGCGCAGCGTCATCCTCTACACCGCGCTCGGACCCACGGCCGATCGCGGGGTCGAGATCGACCGCCAGGAAGGCGCTCGCCACAAGCTCGGCCGCAGCCTCGGTACGCTGCTGCGGCAACTGACCGAGGAGCAGGAATTGCGGCGCGTGATCATCGCAGGCGGCGACACGTCGAGCCATGCGCTGGGACAGATGGGCGTCGATGCGCTGACGGTCAGGATGCCGTTGCCGGCATCGCCCGGCTCCCCGCTATGCATCGCCCATTCGCGCGTCAAGGCAATCGACGGGCTGGAACTGGCGCTGAAGGGTGGGCAGGTCGGAACCGACCGCTATTTCTCAGCCATCCGCGACGGCGTTGGCGGTTAGCAGCGCCCCGCCGCCACATACATCGTGGCGAAAGAAGCAGCCAAGGCTTGTGTGCTGGCGGCGCAAAACTTGCCGCATGAAACGTCTCCTGCCGGGGTGGAAATCACGATAACACTCGGTAGTATTTGCGCGATACCGAGATCGGGAGGATGCGGTGCAGACCAAGAAGATCATCAACGACGGTAACCGTGCCGTCGACGAGATGCTGGAAGGCATTCTCGCGGCGCATCCCCGCCATCTCAAGAGCGTGGACGGCAGCCCGCGCTCCATCATCGCCCGCGACGGACCGCGCCAGGGCAAAGTCGGCCTAGTCATCGGCGGCGGCTCGGGCCACGAGCCGAGCTTTCTCGGTTTTGTCGGCAAAGGACTGGCCGATGCGGCGGCGATCGGCAACGTCTTCGCCTCCCCTCCTCCAGATCCGATCCTCGAATGCGCCAAGGCGGTGAGCGGCGGCGCCGGTGTGCTGTTCATGTATGGCAACTATGCCGGCGACGTCATGAATTTCGACATGGCGGCCGAGATGGCAGCGATGGACGACATCGAAGTTCGCACGGTTTTGAGCACCGATGACGTCGCGTCCGCGCCGCGCGGCGAACGGCACAGGCGTCGTGGCGTCGCCGGCAATTTCTTCATCTTCAAGGCGGCCGGTGCCGCCTGCGACCGCATGTTGTCCGTCGATGAATGCGAGCGCATTGCTCGGAAAGCCAATGACCACACCTTCACCATGGGCGTGGCGTTGGCGCCCTGTTCGTTGCCGCAAACCCGCCGGCCGAATTTCGAGATCGGCGATGACGAGATGGAGATCGGCATGGGTATCCATGGCGAACCCGGCATCGCACGCGGAAAACTGAGAACGGCCGACGAGATCACCGGCGAGATGCTGGACAGGATCCTCGCCGAGATGGCGCCGGCGCGCGGCGACAAGGTTGCCGTGCTCGTCAACTCGCTCGGCTCGACGCCGCTGATGGAACTCTACATCATGAACCGGCGGGTGAAGCAGAGGCTTGACGATATCGGTGTGTCGATCCACGCGACCTGGGTCGGCAATTACTGCACCTCGCTCGAGATGGCCGGAGCCTCGATCACGCTGCACCAGCTTGACGACGAGTTGCAGACGATGCTCGACCACCCTTGCGACTGCGCCATGTTTCGCGCCGGGTAATTTGGTCAACGGCAAGGAACAAGAGATGACGACAATCGACAGTAACCGCCTCGCAGGCATGTTCGCGGCCATCGCCGACGCCATGTCAGCCGACAGGGACCGGCTGTGCGCGCTTGACGGCGTGATCGGCGATGCCGACCACGGCATCGCCATGGAGTTGGGATTTAGCGCCGCCCGCGATGCGATCGCGGCGCTGGACGCCAAAACCACCGATCCGACCACCTTGCTGAACACGGCGGCGAAGTCGTTCCTCAACGCCGTTGGCGCCTCCTCCGGCCCGCTCTACGCTACCGCCTTCATGCGCGGCGCGGCAGCGGTCAAGGGCAAGGTAGCACTCGATGACGCGGAGACGGTCGCCATGTTCCAGGCCATGGCCAAGGGCATCCAGGATCGCGGCAAGGCCGAGCCTGGCGAAAAGACGATGATGGATGCCTGGGCGCCGGCCGCGACGGCGGCGGGCGAAGCACTGGCCGCCGGCAAGGGCCTGGCCGGCAGCCTCGCGGCCGCAGCAGAAGCGGCAAGGGTCGGCGCCGAGGCCACCAAGGCGATGATCGCCACCAAGGGTCGGGCCTCCCGCCTTGGCGAACGCTCGCTTGGCCATATGGATCCAGGCGCTGCGTCCGCCGTAACGGTGATCGAGGCGATGCGGGCCGCCTTGACGAGCTAGACCATATCCCCTTCCGGGAAAGGTCATTTTCAAACAACAGGATAGAGGCTCAACTTGTCTCTATCCGGAAAGACCCGTCTTCAGCGCTTGGCGTCGAGCTTGTCGATGGCATCCACGTTCCCGGCAGAGGGGCCGTTCGGATCGAACTCCGAGGCCAGCCACGCATCGGCGATCGATTTCGCCAGTTCGGGGCCGATGACGCGGGCGCCCATGGTGATGATCTGGGCATTGTTGGATTTTGCGGCGCGCTCCGCCGAATAGGTGTCGTGGGTCAACGCGGCGCGAATGCCCGGCACCTTGTTGGCCGAGATGCTGACGCCGATGCCGGTGCCGCAAAACAGGATGGCGCGGTCGTAATTGCCGTCGATAATTTCGTGGCCAACTGCGGCGGCGATATCGGCGTAGTAGCCGGCCTGGCTGAGATCGACGACCTGCAACTCGGGCTTGGTGGCGAGATGCTTGGCGATGACATCGAGCAGCGGCTTGCCGGCGCTGTCGGCTCCAAGTGCGATCTTCATGGCAATAATCTCCTTCGTTTTCGTGGTCAGCGCGGGATCGCGGCCGACGCCTTTTTCAGAATGTCGATATAGCCTTCCGCTTGCCATGCCGAGCGACCGATGAAAAGGCCGTCTATATGCGGCTGGCCGATCAGTTCGGCAGCATTGCCGGGATTGACGCTGCCGCCGTAGAGCACAAGCGGGGCAGCCGGCAACCGGCTGGCGGCAACCTGTTTGATCAGGGCCTGCTGCTTGTCGGCATAGTCGGCGCTGGCCGGAATGCCTTTCTCGCCGATCGCCCAGACCGGCTCATAGGCAAACAGGATTTCCGCCGACAATTCATTGTCCGTGAGGCCTTGCAGCGCGCCCAGAACCTGCGCGGTCAGGATGTCATCGGCGCGGCCGCCCTCGCGCTCCGCCAGCGTCTCGCCGACGCAGATCAGCGGCACGAAACCGTTCCTGACCGCCGCCGCCGTTTTCAGTCCCACGGTTTTGTCCGTCTCGCCAAAATGTTCGCGGCGCTCGCTGTGCCCGAGTTCGATCAGGTCGAGTCCGCAATCCCTGAGCATCACCGGCGAAATCTCGCCCGTCCACGCCCCGGCATCGGCCCAGTGCATGTTCTGCGCGCCAACCTTGACGCGTGTGTTGGCGAGCGCCGCCTTGACCTGCCGCACGGCAGTGAACGGCGGAATGACGAAAGGCTGTATCGCCTGGTCGAAGCCAGGCACGAAGGCAGCCAATGCCTCGGCGAACTGCAGCGCCTCCGCCAGCGTCTTGTTCATTTTCCAGCTGGTGCCGACCCAATATGGGGTCATTCTTTTCTCCTTCGATCCGAATCCGGACGCTGCTCGATTCATCAATTCCGAGGCTTGAGGCTGTCGCGACCGCTATCGATATAGGGCGCCCAGAAGTCCACCGACTCGCGGATCATTTCAATAACCTGGTGATCGACCGGCTCCCTCTCCCTGAACGAAAGTTCGAGGCAGATCTCATTGCCGGTTCCGCCGCCGGCCCGCACAGTGTCGAGCAACTTCTGCGGAAGGATGCGGCCGTCCTTGTTGTAGGCAGCCGTGAACGGCCAGTGCCCGCCCTTATTCATGGAAGATTGCTTGATGTGGATGATCGGCGATTGCAGTGGAAACGCTTTCGCCCACGCATAGGGATCGGTGTCGTCGGGGTTGGGCGAGGTTACGTCGCCATGATCGATGTCGACCATCATCCGCATCGGTATCGGCAGCTTGGCCGCATCGATGGCGCCCTGCAGTTCGACACAGCTTTCGATCGTGTGGCCAAACTCGCGCCCCACCGACATCGGCTCCCAGAACAAATAGGTCAGGCCCGCCGCCTTGGCGTGTTCGGCCACTTCTCGCCAGCATTCGAGCGCGATGTCGAGAAGGGCCGCGCGCCGTTGCGGATCGTCAAAATCCCTGTAGGTGAATATGGCGAACTGCGTGCCCACGCTTGAAGCGCCAAGCTCGGCGGAAATGTCGGCAAAGGTCTTGAACCAGTCGACATAGTAGCGGCGCACATCGGCGTCCGGATGGCCGAAATGATTGAGCCGGCCATAGGGGCCGGTCATGCCGGAGGTGATGCGCACGCCGGTCCGCGCCAGCGCGCTGTTGAACAGCCGCACGAACTTGGCAATCGTTGCCGCCGGCCAGCCCGGATTGACGAATTCATGCGTCAGCTGAACGTCACGGATACCAATGCCATAGGCAATGGCGTCGATCAGGTCGTCGGGATCGGCGAAGCGATTGACCAGCGGGTTGGTGTTGAGGGAAAGCGTGAAGGCCATCAGTTCGCCGCCGCCATGATCTTGGTGCACCAGTCTTCGAATATCTTCCGCTCGGCCGCATCGATGTGCAGGCCGTGCTTGGTCCGGCGTTCGAGAACGTCGGCGGCTGTCATCGCCCATTCGGTCTCGAACAGGAAAACAGCTTCGCGCTCATAGAAATCCGGACCGAAACGGCGGCCGAGATCGGCTTCGCCTTTGACCCCTTTCAGCAAGGCGCGCGTGCGCGTGCCATAGCTTCGGGCATAATGCTTCACCAATGACGGGCTCAGCGAGGAAAATTCGGCGTGCAGATCGCTCAGGAATTGCTCGAAATCCGCGTTCGGCAGGTCGCCCCCCGGCAACGGAATCTTGGCCGTCCAGGCTTTCTTCATCGTCGGAAAAAACGGCTGGATCTTTTCCAGCGCATGTTCGGAAAGCTTGCGGAAAGTGGTGATCTTGCCGCCGAACACCGAAAGCAGCGGTGCACCACCGTTCGGGGCATCGAGTTCGAAGATGTAGTCGCGCGTCACCGCGCTCGGATTGTCGGCATTGTCGTCATAGAGCGGGCGCACGCCGGAGAAACTGTAGACCACGTCCTGCGCGGTCAGCTGTCGCTTGAAGTAACGATTGACCACCTTGATCAGGTAATCGATCTCGCTGGCCTCGGCCGCCACTTCCTCGGGCCGGCCTTCATAGGGAATGTCGGTGGTGCCGATCAGCGCCAGATCGTTTTCATACGGGTTGACGAAGATCACCCGCTTGTCGTTGTTCTGAATCAGATAGGCCTGCCGTCCCTCCCAGAATTTCGGCACGACGATATGGCTGCCTTTCACCAAGCGAACGTTGCGGGTGGAGTTCTGCCCGGCAACGCGGCTGACAATGTCATTCACCCAAGGCCCCGCCGCGTTGACCATTCCCCTTGCGCGGACTTTCGTCACCGCACCGGTGCGGCTGTCCTGCATGTCGATCGACCACAGGCTGCCTTCGCGCCTGGCAGCAATACAGGCGGTGCGGGTGAACACTTTTGCGCCGCGCTGACTGGCGTCGAGTGCATTGAGCAGCACCAGGCGCGCATCGTCGACCCAGCAGTCGGAATATTCGAAACCGCGCTTGAATTCGTCCTTGATCGGCGCCCCTTCCGGCGCGGTTCTCAGGTTCAGCGTCCGCGTGCCCGGCAGCCGCTCGCGGCCGCCAAGATGGTCGTAGAGAAACAGCCCGAGCCGCACCAACCAGGCCGGCCGGTCCTCGGGGCTGTGCGGCAGGACGAAGCGCATCGGCCAGATGATGTGCGGCGCCGCCTCCAGCAGCACCTCGCGTTCGATCAACGCTTCGCGCACCAGCCGGAACTCGTAATATTCGAGATAGCGCAGGCCGCCATGCACCAGCTTGCCGGAGCGCGAGCTTGTGCCTTGCGCCAGATCGTCCTTCTCGCACAGGATGACCGACAGCCCGCGACCGGCCGCATCGCGCGCTATGCCGGCGCCGTTGGCGCCGCCGCCAATGACGAAGAGATCGACAACTTCAGACGTATCGCTCAAGACTTTGCTCCTGTGCGGTGCGCCATACTCTTCCATACCGGCCGCAGCGCCTGGCGCGCCGCGACGAAGGATGGAAACAGCGCATCGTAGGTGTGGGAAAGCGCCTCGTCATAGGCATCGCATTCGCCCAGAAGCGGCGTCACCCATTCGGCGCAACAATCATCCATGGAGCGATAGACGCCGAGCCCGACCGCAGCCATCATCGCCGCACCCGCCGAACCCGCTTCCTGGCGGCTGCTGGTTCTGACTTGCGCGCGGGTCGCTGCCGCGATGATGCGGCGCAGTGACGGGCTGCGCGCGGCACCACCGGACAGGCGGATCTCGCCTGGCACCGTGCCCATCGCCTGGTAGCAATCGCGTGCCGCAAAGGCCAAGCCCTCAAGAACCGCGCGTGCCAGATCGCCAAAACCGTGCTTGACCGAAAGGCCGATGAAGCCTGCCCGCGCATCGGGATCGACGAACGGTCCGCGTTCACCAGCCAGCGAGATATAGGGCTGATAGACCAGCGATCCCGGCTCCGCCCCTTCGACCCAGACATCGAGTGCTTTCAGCAGTTCGTCGCGCGACGGTTTAGCGCCGTTGGCGGTCAGCACGTCACGCGCCAGGCCAAGCAGCCAGTCGATGTTGAGCGTCGCCGCCATGTTGGATTGCAGCTGCGCATAGGCTCCGGGGACCGGCATGGCGATCGTGTAGCCGGATGCAGCGTCGTTGAGGACGACATCATCAGGAGTACGCGCCAGGCGCGTGTGGATGCCGGTCGAGCCGATGACCGTGCAGCCGACATTGCCGCTCGGATCGTAGAGGCCGGCGCCAAGGGCGGTGCTGACCATGTCGACATAGCCCAGCACCACCGGCGTGCCCTCAAGCAGCCCGGCCTCTCCGGCTGCCGACGTAGAAAGCGGATGATGGTCGGTCGTGCCTTCGAGCATGGGCGGCAAAAGGCGGCGATGCGTCGTCAGATCCAAGATGTCGAGCACCTCGTCGGAATAGCTGCGCGAGCGGAAATCGCCGAAGGTGAAAGTGCCTTCCGAGGGATCGGTGGCGCGCTCGCCGGTCATCTTGAAATAGAGCCAGTCCTTGCAGTGGAAGGCAGTGGCCGCCCGTTCCAGGGTTTCCGGGCTGTGCCTTTTCAGCCAGCTGAGCTGAGCGCCCTGCTGGCAAGCGTTGAGCCCAGTGCCGGTGATCTCGAACCGTGCGCGATCCCGGGCATCGGCGCGCATTGCGTCCACCAGATGTCCGGCGCGGGCGTCGAGCCAGAGCCAGGCGCGCCCTACCGGCAAGCCGTCAGCATCGATCAGCCAGGTGCCATCGCCCTGCCCGGTGATCGCCATCGCCGCGGTGCGTCGCGCCAGATCGGGAATTTTCGTCGCCAGCTCGCGAACGGTCTGCACCATGTCGCGCCAGGTCTGATCCAGGTCCTGCTCGGCGCCGCCGCCTTCCAGCGTGACGAAGGTGTTGGTCACCGACGCCATCGCCAACTGCCGCCCCGAAAGATCGAAAGCGACCGATTTGATCACGGACGTTCCCGCGTCGATCCCGATCAGCAGGTCTTTCATGCGGCAAGTTCCGGATGGTTATGAAGGCAATTCACAAGCACAGTCTTTGTTGTCTGGAAGCAGTAGAAGAGGCAGGGAGTGTCCGCAAGGACACCCCCTGTGCAGGTTTTATTCCGACAGCACGAAGGGTGCAGTGTACTTGTCGACATTGTCCTTGGTGATGAGCAGGCAATCGAACAGCTGCTTCTCGCTGGTGGCACCGGTAGCGCCCGACTTGATAAACGAGTCTGCCTGCTGCACGGCCTTGGCCGAGAAGATGGCGACCGGCTGAAGCACGGTGTACTGCAGTTCGCCGGACTTGATGGCCGCAACCGCATCAGGCGAACCGTCGAAGCCGCCGACCTTGATGCCTGCCAGCTTGCCGGCTTCCTTCAGCGCTGCAACCGCGCCGAGCGCCATTTCGTCATTGCCGCTGATCACGGCGATGATGTCGGGGTTAGCCTGAAGCATGCTCTGCATCTTGTCGTGGCCTTGGGTGCGATCCCAGTTGGCAACCTGCGAGGCGGCTTTTTCGAGATCCGGATACTGGCTGATCACGGTCGCGTAACCGTTCGAGCGCGTGGCGGCATTGTTGTCAGACGGGGCGCCGAGCAATTCGACATACTTGCCCTTTTCGCCGACCGCCTGCACCCACTGCTGCGCGCCGAGAGCCGCGCCCTGCGCGTTGTTGGAAACGAGCTGTCCCTTGGCAAGACCTTCCTGGTTGATCTCGGCGTTGACGAGGAAGACCGGGATGTTGGCGGCAATCGCCTTCTTCACCGCGCCGACCGAACCGTCGGCGTTGGCCGGGTCGAGAATGATCGCCACCGACTTGTTGGTGATGGCGGTGTCGATCAGATTGCTTTCCGTGTTGGTGTCACCCTTGTGGGCGGCGACATTGGCCGTATAGCCGAGCTTTTCGGCCTCAGCCTTGGCGACGTTGCCCTCGGTCAGCCAGTACGGGTTGGCCGGATCGTTGACGATGATCGAGATCAGGCCCGCGGCCGATGCGGCTGCGCTAAACCCAACCACCATCGCGGCAGCAAGCAAACTTCTAAGCACGATTTTCATGTACATTCCTCCAATGATCTACGCGGTGTTGCTGCCAGTCACCTGGCAGTCTTCCCTTGGGCAGGATTGGCCGCTTCGGCCTTCCCCCGTTTCTGAGAAGTCGGTTGGCCGCCCGTCGAAGCTGGGAGCTTGCTACGGCGGCGATACTGGACGGCATTGAGGAGCACGGCGAGCACGATGACGGCGCCGGTGAACACTGTCTGCCAGTAGGATGAGATGCCGATGATCACCAGACCATCGGACAGGAAGCCGATGACGAAGGCCCCGAGGAGAGTGCCGCGGATGTTGCCGCGGCCACCGGTCAGGGCCGCGCCGCCGATGACGACGGCGGCGATGGCCGTCAATTCGTAGGTGGTGCCGGCGGTCGGTCCTGCCGAGGTCAGCTGCGAGGACAGGATCAGGCCGGCAATGGCGGCGCAGATGCCCGAAAGCACATAGACGGAAATCTGCACCGTCTTGACCGGAACACCGGAGAGTTCGGCGGCGCGCTCATTGCCGCCCGAAGCGTAGAGCCAGCGCCCGAAGGCGGTGCGGTTCAGGACGATGCTGCCGATCAGCGCGATGACCGCCAGCACCACAACGCCGGTCGGCACGCCGAACAGCCGGTTGAAGCCGAGCGCGTCGAAGCCGGTGTTGCCCAGTTCCGGCTTGCCGCCGAGATTGTTGTAGGTCAGGCCGCTGGTCATCAGCAGCGCCAGGCCACGCGCCATGTACATGACGCCGAGCGTGGCGACGAAGGCCGGAACCTTGAACCGCGCGATCAGCACGCCGTTGATCAGACCGACAGCGGCGCCCAGCATGCAGGCAAGCGCCGCGACCACCCAGACCGGCGGATAGAGAACGACGCCCAACCAGGTCAGCGTCACGCCTTGCATCAGAAATCCGGCGACGACGCCGGCAAGCCCTAGTGTCGATCCGACCGACAGGTCGATGCCGCCATTGAGGATCACGAGCAGCATGCCGACCGCGAGAATCCCGAAGATGGCGACATGCGAGGCCATGGTCAGGAAATTCGCTACCGAGAGGTAGTAGGGCGACAGGATCGAGAAGACGACGATGATGACGATCAGGGCAAAGAAGGCCCGGCCCTCGAGCAGCAGCTTGGCCACGTCGAAGCCTTCGGCGCCCGCACTGCGACTGGACTGTTTGGTGGCCTGGCTGACATCGGTCATGGATCGGGGCTCCGAAATTCTAAGATCAGGCGACCACGGCTTCGCCGGAGGCGGCCATGATCTGCTCTTTGGTGGCGTTCGCGCCGAATTCGGCCGAAATCTTGCCGCGCCGCATGACGACGATGCGGTGCGCGATGCTGAGGCACTCATTGACCTCCGAGGTCGAGAAGACGACCGCCAGGCCTTGCGCGGCGCGCTCGCTGAGCAAGCGGAAGACTTCGGCCTTGGCGCCGACATCGATGCCGCGGCTCGGCTCGTCGAGAAGGATGACCTTGGGGTTGGTCGTCAGCATCTTGCCGATGACGACCTTCTGCTGATTGCCGCCCGACAGCGATCCGATCATGGCGTTGCCGCCGGCGGTCTTGATGGTCACCTTGCGGATTGAATCGTCGATCAGTGCGCGTTCCCTGGGCCGGGACAGGAACAGGCCTTTGGCGAATGCCTCGATGCTGGCAAGCGACAGATTGCGGCCGACGGTCATCGTCTGGACCAGACCATCGCGCTGGCGGTCCTCGGGGACGAGCACAAGGCCTTTGCCGATGCGCTGGGCAATGGTCAGCCCCGAGACGTCCTCGCCTTCCAGCAGAGCCCGCCCGCCCGCCATCGGCACGCGGCCGGCAACAGATTCCAGCAACTCCGTGCGCCCGGCGCCCATCAGCCCATAGATGCAGACGATCTCGCCCGCTTTGACATCCAACGACAGGTGATCGACGATGGAATAGCCTGAACCCGAAGCGTCTATGACGCTGAGATCCTCGATCGACAGCGCGACCTCGCCGAACTCATGGCCGGTCGGCGGCGAGCCGAGGTCAAAATTCTCACCAACCATGTTGCGGACGATCCATTCGAGATCGATGTCCTTGGCTTCGGCCGTCGCCGTGATCGCCCCGTCGCGCAGCACCACGGCGTAGTCGGTGATCTGCAGCGCCTCCTCGAGGTGATGCGATATATAGACGATGGAGACGCCGCGGCTGGTCAAATCGCGGATAACCTTGAACAGCACTTCCACCTCCGTCGCGCTGAGCGCCGAGGTCGGTTCGTCCATGATCAGGATGCGTGAATCGACCGACAGCGCGCGGGCGATCTCGACGATCTGCTGCTGCCCCAGGCGAAGGTCCTCGACCAGGGTCATCGGGTCGATGTCCTCTTCGAGGTCGGCCATCAGCGCCCGCGCCTGGCGCGACTCCTCAGCGAAGTCGAGGCCGGTCCTGGTGCGCAGTTCGCGGCCCATGAAGATGTTGTCGCGAACGCTCAGGTTCGGCGCCAGGCTCAATTCCTGGTGGATGATCGAAATACCGCGATCGCGAGCATCCGAAGACGAGGAAAAGCTGACGAGATTGCCATCGAGCACGATGTTGCCCGACGTCGGCGTCACCACGCCGGACAGGATCTTCATCAGCGTCGACTTGCCGGCGCCATTCTCCCCGAACAGGGTGGTGACCTTGCCGCGATGGATGTCGAAGTTGACGCCTTTGAGCGCGTGAACGCCGCCATACGACATCACGACATTGCGCGCCGAAAGCACGGCATCGCCAGTCGCGGGCTCTGTGCCGGCAGCCATTGTCATTTGACGTCCAGCCTCACAGGCGTAACCAGCCAGCTCTTCGGATTGACCAGCTTGAAGGCACCGACCACCGCTATGGTCTTGCCGGTCAAGGCGCTGGTGTCGACTTTCGCCAGCACCTCCTTCTTCATCTCGTTGTTCAGCGCCGAGCCGGCGTCCTGATACTCGATCTGGTTGGTGAACTGCCCGAACGTGATCTTGCCGGTGGCGTCGCGAAGCTCGGTTCCGTTGATCGCCGGCCCGGTCTGCACACGCACCGTCAACGTGTCCGGCAGACCGTCGACGGCGACCTTGTAGATGCCGGACTTTCCCTCGCCGACAACGCCGGTGAACTTGACCGAGATGACCGGTCCGACACCCGCAGGCACACCATATTCCTTTTCGGCCGTCGCCCTGTCCTTGGCGATCGCCGTCGCGACCGTCGCGGCGTCGGCGGCACGCGCCTCGACATCGGCCTGCACCTTGGGAAATTCTGACTTGCCATATTCGGGGGCCGAAAAGACGGCATTGCGAACATCGCCGGCGGAGCCGATCTTGATCACCTTGGTGTCAAGCGCCATCGCGCCGAGCAGAACCAGAACCGCAGCTCCGGCTAGTGCCCGGCGCAGGCCGGGCGAAGCCTGCCGGGCGGAGGCAGCCTTCGCGCTCATGACGCAATCACCAGCGATACGGATTTTCGGTTGTCACGCATTCGTCGATCCTCCGTTCGCGCGGCGCTTCGTGGCACCGGCTGCATCATCGAGCCGGCTTTGCTCGACGAGCGCGCGGGCCGTGCATTCGTCGGTGATCAGGCCGCTGAGATAGCGGCTTTCAAGCACTGCCTTGATGGCCCGCACCTTCACTTTGCCGCCGGCGACGGCAACGATCCTGCGGCCCTTCAACTGGTCTCGCGGAAGCGCCAGTATTCTCTCCGACAGCGCCGTTTCGACAGGGCGCCCCTTGTCGTCGAAGAAATGCGCCAGCAATTCACCGATGCCGCCGTCACGCTTGACCTCATCGATTTCGGAGGGCTCGATCATGCCTGTGGCGACCAGCGATGCCTCCCGCTCGGCCGTGCCTATTCCGACGAACATCAGGTCGGACCGGCTGGCGAGAGCGAAGACATCGCTGATGCCGCGCTGGCCAAGCAGCACTTCACGGTCCTCGGCGGTGTTGGCGACAAAAGGCACCGGCATGACAAAGGCCTGCGCGCCGGTCCGGTCGGCCAGGCGATGCATGACGTCGTGCGGGTTGGCGGCGAATTTGCGCGTCACGCCGCCAAGCAGCGAGACGAAACGGATGTGCGCAGCAGTGGTGCGCGTCAGATATTCGACGCTGGCCGCAAGCGTGCGGCCATGGCCGACGCCGATCAGCATGTCTTCGCCGCGATCGATTTCGCGCTTCAAAAACTGGGCGCCGGCAATACCCAGCCCCTTCAACGGCAGCTCCTCCTGATCGAGATCGGGAACCACTTCGCAATAGTCGAGCCCGTAGGCGGCGGTCAGTCGCTGTTCCAGGTCGACGCATTCGGCGACGTCGCCGTCTATGAAAACCCTGACCAGTCCTTCCTGGTTGGCCTTGGTGATTAGCCGGTGCGCCTTGAGGCTGGTCAGGCCAAGCCGCTTGGCCACCTGAGCCTGCGTCAGACCCCCGGCATAATGAAGCCAGGCCGCACGCGTGGCGAGGCTGGACTCATGGTCGCGGTTCGCGGCTCCACCGGATTTCAAGCCATCTCCTCCCCGAGATGATATTATTATCTTTGTGTGCAAAAATTTTCATACCTTTGCATCGCTGTCAATCCCTTCGCGGATGGTTGCCCCAGCCGACGGATCGGAAGCCAAAGCGGCCTATTAGGAGCCCAGCATATTAGGCGATCATAGAGAGGTGTTAATTTAACGTCAATCTGTGTTATTTCATGCTAAAGACAACTGTAATGCGTAGGTGACGGCAGCCGAAGTCATTGCTAAGTGTTTGTTTTTGTTCAAACGCATCGTGGCTTTGGAAAATCCCAATCTGGCTGTGAGATGGGAAGTTTTGCGCACAAAGCGCAACAAGGCCAAACCGATCGATTTGCCTCAGGAACAGCTATCGGCATCGGCGATAGCGCGATCAGTCCAGCCGCATCAGGTTCCGGCCTTCGAGCTCGACAATCGCGGCTTCGACTTCCCGCGTGAGCCGCTCGGTGCCCCACTCCAGCGCCCGCCCGGCTATCGCGGCAATCTTCTGCAAATCGCGACTTGTCAGCGAACCGCCTATCGCCAACGTGCTGCGCCGCATGACGATATCGGCCAGATGTTCGACGAATTCGTTGCGGACGATGTAGTCGATCTCGGATTTGCCGTAGCCGTCGGAGTCCGGCAGGCAACCCACATCATTCGCCCCCCACTTGGCGATCTGCACTGCTCTGGTCCCGTAGCGCGACAGCAACTGGTCGAGGCGCCCTTCCCCGGCGCCCGTTGCCTGCTGTGCCTCAGCCAGCCAGTTTGCGCGCGCCGCGGCATTGGCCGGAAAATCCCTCCCGCCGCCGATCGGCATCGACTGTGTCGACACCTTGCGGCTGCGCTGCAGGCGCTTGAGAACGGTGTCGGCGACTTCCTCGGCAAAACCGCGGAAGGTCGTCCACTTGCCGCCGACCAGCGAAATGACCGCAAACGGCCTGTTGCCGTCCGGCTCGGCGACCGGTGCCGAATGATCGCGGCTGATCAGTCCGGGCGTCGCTGCCTCGGACGTCGGCAGCGGTCTGATGCCGCTATAAGCATAGACGATCTGGTCGCGCTCGAACGCCATGCCCGGCAGCAGCGATCGCACGCTGTCGAGCAGATAGTCGACTTCTTCGGGTTCACACCGCACCGCGTCCGGATTGTTGGCCTTGATGTCGGTCGAGCCGACCAGCGCCAGGCCGAGGTAGTCGTAGACAAGGCAGATGCGGCCGTCATCGGCCTCGAAATAGAGCATGCGCCCGGCCAGGCTTTCGACCAGCGCGTCGTGCTTCAACAGGATATGCGAACCCTTGGTGCCACCGATCATCTTCGACGGCGCGCCGAGCAACGCGTTGACGTCGTCGATCCACGGACCGGCGGCGTTGACCACCAGCTTCGGCCGCACCGAAAATGCGCTGCCGTTTTCCGGCTGGAAGGTGAGCACCCCATTGGCTGAAGTACCGAGTGCGGTGTAGTTGGCGCTGGCGGAGGCTGTATTTGCCTGCAGCCCGTCGAGGATCAGTTCCAGCACCAGTCTTTCGGGATGGCTTATCTTGGCATCGTAATAGGTGCCGGTGGCGACGATCGCGGGGCTCAGTGCCGGCATCTCGCCTAGCGCCTGCCGCCGCCCGACCATGCGGTGGCGTGGCATGACCTGGTTTCGCGAGCCGTAGAAGTCATAGATCATCAGGCCGATCTTGATCAGGATGGCGCCCCGGCTACGCGGTGCGCTGGTCGAGCCGAACAGCGTGCGCAGCGCCGCCAGCATGCCCTTGCCCCAGGAGAAGATCGGGATGACGGTCGGCAGCGGGCTGACATAGTGCGGCGCGTTCTGCAGAAGCAGGTTGCGTTCGAGCGTCGACTGCGCCACCAGACCGAACTCGCCGGTTTCGAGATATTTCAGGCCGCCATGGATGAGCCGCGACGGCGCGGCACTGGTGCCCGAGCCGAAATCCGCCTTGTCGACGATCAGGCAGTTGACGCCTTGCGCGGAAAGGTCGCGAAACAGCGCTGCCCCGTTGATGCCGGCGCCAAGAATGACGACGTCGACCTCGCCGGCCGCAGCCATTGCGGCGAGACGCCCGGCGCGATTGTCCGCCCCTGCTCCGTCGGCTGGGCTCATGGCGCTTTCGTCTTGACGATGCGCAGCTTCACGCCCGACCGCTCGAGGCTCTGCGCCTGCGCATCGCCCAGGCCCTCGGTCACCAGCACGGCGTCGAAACTGGTCAGATCGTCGAAGACATGCAGCGCGATCCGGTCGAACTTTGCGTGGTCGACCAAAAGGATGCGTTTGACCGATGCGGCCATCATCGCCTGCTTCACCCGCACAACATTCGGATCCTGGATGAAGGCCGTGGTGCCGGTGATGGCCGAAGCCGAACAGATCAGCACATTGGCACGCAGCTGCGCCACGGCGTTCTCGCAGACGATGCCGATATAGGCATTGTAGGTGCCGTGGTACTGGCCGCCGAGACAGATGAAATCGATGTCGTCGACATTGATCATCAGCGCAGCCGTCGACACGCTGTTGGTGACGACCGTCAGCGGCTTTACGTCGAGCAGCAGCGTCGCAACAGCATTTGCCGTCGATGAATCGTCGAGCATCACCACCTGGCCGGCTTCGACATAATCCAGTGCTGCCCGCGCCAGCGCATCCTTCTCGGCCCTGTTGACCGTCACCCGGTAGCGGAAGGCGCTTTCGTAGAGACCGGACGGCTGAACCGTCACCGCACCGTGCAGCTTGCGCAGCACGCCCTGCTGCGCCAACCGGTCGATGTGCCGGTGGATGGTCATGCGCGACACCCCGAAATGCTCGACCAGATCGTCGATGCGCACCTGGCCGAGCTTGATCACATAGTCGGCGATCTCTTCGCGTCGTTCGTCGGCCTTGATCATGCGTTTCCCTCCGGCCGCCCCAGCCTTTCGATTTCCGGCCAATGCGCCTTCATCTGCTCGGCGATGCGGCAGTAGAGCGAAAACCGCTCGTTGAACACAGCAGTTGAGGCTGGCACGGGCTGATATTTCCGTGCCGTCATGCCGACCTGCCTTGCACCTTCTTGTGGCGTCTTGAACAAGCCGACCGCGGCACCGGCACAAAGCGCGGCGCCCAGAGCGGCGGCCTCATCGGTCGAGGTGACGGTGACCGGGGCGTTCAGCACATCGGCAAACATCTGCACGAAGGCGGGGTTGCGCGAACCGCCCCCGGTCAGGCGGATCTCGCTGATTGCAAAGCCGTCGCGCAAGGCTTCGACATGGGTCCGATGATTGAAGACAATGCCTTCCAGAACCGCCTTCAGCATATCGCCGCGATTGTGCCAGCCGTGCAGGCCGAAAAAGCTGCCGCTGGCGATTTCGCCGTGAGGGGAGCCGAACAGATAGGGGTGGAACAGGATGGTCGAAGGCCTCTTCAGCGCGGCGTCGATCTCTGCTGCCAGCGTTTCGTGGATGGAACCGCCATCCGCGTTTGTCCTGTCCTGTTCCGAGCGGCAGAACGTGTCGAGAAACCAGTCATAGTTGGCGGTCGAGGCCGGCGAGATCGCCATGTTATTCCAGCGTCCGGCGTCAAGGGCGTTGCGGCAGAACCAGCGCCTGTCGACGCGCGGCTCTGACGAAACGACTTCGTTGATGGAATAGGTGCCGGCAACAATGGCGAGCGTGCGCTCCTCATGGCCGCCCATGCCAAGTGCGGAGGCGGTCACGTCATGCAGGCCGCAGGCGACGGGCGTGCCCTTGGACAGACCGGTCATTTCGGCGGCCTCGGCGGTGACATGCCCAACGATGTCGGCCGAATGCGCCACCGGCGGCAGCGCCTCGAAAAGATCGTCCAGACCGAAGATGCGCATCGCTTCCGGCGCGAAGGCTTGGGTGCGGAAATCCGTGAATGAGGTGCTGGCCTCCGTCCGGTCGGTGCCGATGGTGCCGGTCAGGCAAAAGCGCAGCCAGTCCTTGCAGGCCAGCACGTGGCCGATGCGCCCGTAGCGGTCCGGATCGTTCTGCCTAATCCATGCCAGCAGCGCCGATGGCGCCGAGACGTGCGGCGCCTGGCCGGTGCGCGCCAACGCGTCTTCGAAGACCTCGGCCGACCATCGTTCGACAATCTCGCCAGCGCGGCTGTCGAGCGACAGGATTCCAGGCCCTAGCGACCGACGATCCTTGTCGAGCAGGTAGAGACCGTCGCCGTGCGCGGTCGCCGCCACCGCCCCGATATCGTCTGCCTGGCGGCCACAGAGCGCGATCGCCTCCTTGATTGCGTCGGCGGTCGCTTGCCAGAGACCGGCCATGTCACGCTCCACCCAGCGCGCATGGGGCATCGACTGCGCAACCCGCCGACGCGCCACCGACAACTGCGTGCCGTCGGCGTCGAAGATCACCGCCTTGGTAACCGTGAGACCGTTATCGATACCGAGCAAACAGGGCATGGTCACCGCCTCTTTCAGCTACTGGCGATGCGCACTGCAGGGCAATTCTGCAGGCTGGGGCAAGGGTGGCGGAAATGGCGACAATCAACGAGCAACGATGATACAAGTGATGGCACCCCGACGGATCAAACGAACCATAGCGTGGTGTTAATTTAACGTCAATATGTGGGACATTGCCACGTAAGTCGACGCTGTTTTGGCTGTTGAGAGCGGTATCCGTCTACAAAGGTATCTGACTTAATTGCGTTTTTTCCTAGTTTCAATATCTCATCATGATTCGTTCATTCACGCCCACAATCCCATAGCTCGCCCTTCGAGCGTCTGCTTCTTGGGCCACGCAGCAAAATGGCGAATCCGGTGCACACATAAGAAGGAGCGTCAGCATAGCGACGCCGAGGGCGGGGCGCGGGGCTGACTACCCCCCGGCGAGGAGTTCCTTAAGGAAGGCGCGAGCCACTTTCCGCAAAGTGCTGAACTCCGAAACGAGGGTTCCAGTCTGCATATTATGCGACAAAAGCCTCTGCAAGGAACGAGCCGTCGCGCATCGCGGAGTCGGCGCCTATCGGTGGGCTTTGGAGCTTTTCGCGCGAAAAAGCGGGTTACGGCGAAGTGAGAAATCGCACAATCGGCGGCGCAGATACTTTGCTTCATCAAGTTCAATCCGCTGTCGACCTCACTGCAGCGCCCGTTGGGCAGCCTGGCGTTCCGAATGTTCGAACGCGTCGGTGAAGCTTTCGAGTTCCTGCGAGGTCATGCCAAGCTCCCGCCCATCTTCCCGCCATCTGGCGACTGCGCCTTCGACCTGGCCCAGGATTTCCCTCGCCCGATCGCGGCTGATCCGGAAATAGGCGGTCACGGACATCAGCGCATCAATGGTTGCTTCGGGCCCCGTCTCCTCGGAAACCCAGGTCTTGAGTTCGCGCACACGCTCCGGGAACGGATTGATGTCGAACGCGGGCGCCAGTCGCCATTGCCCCCGATCCACATGGAGAAAGCCGTGATTGTGGAGGTGGTCATCGACATTGGTGATGAGGATCGAGAAGGCGATGCGCCGCCAAAGCTCCTCGATATCGGCCGCTGGCTGGCTACCGTGCTGGCGCAGGGCGTCGACGAGCTCGGTATAGCTATGCTCGCCGGCGTCCCCCCTCTCGGCGCCGATCATCGTGGCTGCCGAGACATACATCAGACGATTGCCGTTCGGGGTTCGGTCGAAACGGCGGATCAGCGCCACGGGGGCGCCATCGCTGCCGATCAGACGTGCTTGCGCCGCGTCTATGCCCGCCTTCCGGGCCAATATCATGGCTAGAACTTCGCCCTTGGTCACGGAGCGCTCGTCGGCCACACTTGGAAACTTGCCGATAGCGAGCCGTCCGTCATCGTCGAGAACGGTACATTTCGGACGCAGGCCGCCAAGCGATGTGCCACGTCCACGCAGATAGGCAAGGTCAGCCGCCGTCTCCGTATTGGTTTCGACGGCGCGCGTGGCTGTGAGGAGTTGGCCGATCTCAATGAGCGGCGGTGTTGTGCGCCGTCCCTCGTCGACCGTCCTTTGATAGTGCCCCTCCTCGTCTTGCAGGCGCAGCGCTCCGACGCGGCTCGTGTCATCGACCGCCAGCAGGTAGTCCATCGCGTTGAGGGGCCGTGCCTCGGTCTCATCTCCAACCCGGCGTGCCTCTTGACGACGCTTGGCGTGGTCGCGCTGGATCACGCGTCGCCCCCATCCGTCCGGCTCGGTGTCGGCGATCGCGTTGTGGAACACCGATCCGTCGCGCGCCTTGCGATGATACTGTGGGCCGGCGACGAGAGGCAGGCCGGGTTCGATCGAGAACCTGCTTCGCCCTGCCAGCCAACTTGCATCATATTCAAATGCCGCGCTTTCCCGCGCACCCTGCTGGTCGTAACGCAGCATACCCAGCGGCGTCGCTTCCAGGCCGAGATGGACGGCAATGGAACGCCTCATGGCGAACTCGGCGCCTTCCGCACCCTTATCCTCTTTGGCATGCGTTCGGCGTCGAGGAGCAGGCCCTGCTCGTCGCGTTTGGGATCGACGATCTCGGTCAGGGCCTCATCAAAGCCCAGCACGAAAAAAGTCATGGCATAGGCGCCCATGGCGACTGTCGGGTCGCCTTTCTCGATCTTCAGGTAGGTGCTCTTTGCGATACCCAGCCTTTCCGCCATCATCATGATGGTCAGGCTGCGCTTCTTGCGGGCAAGCGCGATGTCAGCGCCCAGCTTGGCGAGCGCTCTCTTGACCTTGGGAGGCAATGTGTCAATCACGGTTGAGCGCATTTTGGTCTCATAAACGATGCCATAATCGCCACATGGTATCGTATATAAGACCATAAATAGGTTTTGTCGAGGTACCTAGTGCGCCGCCACACCACACCGCCGCCCAGGTCAACCGGCAGTTCCTACCCCCAGCGCGACGCGAGCGGGCTCACCGGGTCGGGAGACTGCAACCATCCTATTTGTACGCCTTTGCCGCCGATCGCCGCACTCGGGCTGACAGGTCTTTCGAACCCAGAGTTGTTAGACTATTTGTCGCTCATAGGTAAAGAACAGGAGAAATCGAACTCGGACAGCGACACGCGGTCTCCCTGACCCGCACTGCTCCAGCAGGACAGGTTCAGCCTTGCGCCAGTGGCCAGCAACCTTTCGGCTCAATAGCATCAGCTATTCTGCCTAAGCCATTGATATTATTGACATGGTGGGCCCGGAGGGACTCGAACCCCCAACCAAGCGGTTATGAGCCGCCGGCTCTAACCATTGAGCTACAGGCCCCACGCGCGCTGGATTAGTGTTTTTCCTTACGCCGCACAAGGCTTTCCGGACGGGCTGGCCGAGATCGCCCAAATCAGCCCATATTCGCACCCTAGAGCCGGGATGATTTCAGGTCTGTTCGACCTGAAATCTGAATCCGTCTCTGAATCAAAGAAGCAGAGCATGATGTTGTCCGAAAACCGCTTCACACTTTTCGGCATCATGCTCTAGTCGACAGGCGCGACTGGATCGCAGACCGAGGAGATTTTCATGACCAGACATCTTTTGCCGCTCGCACTTGCCGCCGCGATCGCTTTTCCGGCGATTGCCACCGCTGCCGATTCGCTGCCCCCGCCCCGCATCATCGTTTCGGGTGAAGGCCAGTCGACGGTGGCGCCCGACCTAGCGCTTTTGACGCTCAGCGTCATGCGCGAGGCCAAGACCGCACGCGCCGCACTCGACGCCAACAACGATGCCATGGCCGCCGTGATCGCGGCAATGAAATCGGCCGGGATCACGGACCGCGACCTGCAGACAGCCGGCATCCAGATCAACCCCCGTTACAACTACACCAACAAGCCCGACGGCAGCCAGGAAGCCGAGCTTGTCGCCTATCAGGTGACCAACACGCTCTCCGTGCGCATCCGCGACATCGACAAGACCGGCGAGATTCTCGACAAGGCGGTGTCGCTCGGCGTCAACCAGGGCGGCGGCATCTCGTTCTCCAACGAGGATCCGAAAGCCGCCGTCACCGAGGCCCGCAAGAAGGCGGTCGCTGACGCCATGGCCAAGGCCAAGACGCTGGCCGGGGCTGCCGGCGTGAGCATCGGACAGGTGCTGGAAATCACCGAACAGAACATCGCGCCGGCGCCGATGCCGATCAATGCCAAGGCCTTCGATGCGGCGGGCGCCGCGGTTCCGGTGCAGGCCGGCGAGAACGCCTACGCCGTGCAGGTCACCGTCACCTTTGAGCTGAAATAGGTTATCCAGGCCGAACTGGCCGGTATCTTGATCGGCACCAGATACGAAAAACCCCGGAGGATCTGGTCCTCCGGGGTTCTTTTCGAGCCGCACCCTTCCGATCTATGGGAAAGGGGCTCCTGGCTGACCCTCGCAGAAGGTCATGCCGCTACCGATCTTTGCTTAGCGATAGATAACCGGGCAACCGCGCTCGTTGGCGAACACGACCACCACGCGATCGCCATACTGGCGGCCGGCAACCTTCACCACGCGGCGATTGATGTCTACGATGCGAACGCGGTGCAGACCCATGCGCTCGGCCTTGTCGAGGGCTCGCTCCGGTGAGCAACGACGCCAGCTGCGCTCGCGGCGATAGCCGTCATCGTCGTCGCCGATATAAACACCGGTGCGGCGGTCGTGATTGTTGCCGAAGCCGAGATAGATTGAGTCCGCATGGGCGGGCACGGCGGCAAGCGTGCCGAGGGCCACGAGACCCGAAAGGGCTGCCGTCTTGAACGTGTTGAACATTGTCTTCTCTCCTTGTTGAGGGCTTGCGCCCGTCTTCGTCGAACCGATGGGGGGAGAATGCTCCTTGCTGTCTGAACTGTTTGCGAACCGGCCGTTCATTTTCGGTTAATCTGCCGGACAGGTCGAAAGCAACCGCCCCTTCCACAGCTGCAAACGGCTTGGGATCCCAAAAACGTCCGGTCACCCCGCAACGGGCGGCGGCTACATCGGTTCCGTTTAGGGCTCGTCGTCGAGCATATAGTCAAAATAGTCGTCCGGCTCGGCAAGATCGGTCTCGCTGGCGCGGACGCGGCCGCGCATGGAGATGCCGGCCTCATGCACGGTCTCGGCACTTCCCGACACCAGCCTGTGCCACCAGTAGAGATCGTGCCCCTCGGCAACCAGACGGTAGGCGCAGGTTTTTGGCAACCAGCGGATGGTGCGCACATTCTGCGGAGTGAGCCCGACGCAGTCCGGCACGCGCGCCAGCCGGTTGGCATAGTCCGAACAGCGGCAGGTTTGCCCGTCGAACAGCCGGCAGCCGACCGATGTCCAGTAGATCTCGCCGGTATCTTCGTCCTCGAGTTTCGACAGGCAGCATTTACCGCATCCGTCGCAGAGCGATTCCCACTCGGCCGACGTCATCGCCTCCAGCGTCTTGGTTTTCCAGAACGGGGTTTCCATTATGCGGTGAGATGTGGCCCTCGCCAGCGGTAAGGTCAAGCTGTACCGCCGCCGCAAATGCCGCCTGCACCATACGAAAAACATGAAGTTGCCTTCAAAAGGCCGGTCAATCGTCCTTCGTTGTCGGCAATGTCCACGAACCGGAACCAATCCGGCTGATGAAAGTTTGGGCAGGGATGGGACCCCATAAGGAGAATTTCTGATGAAACGCCAACCACGGGTACTGGCAGGTACGGCACTTGGCCTGCTGATGGCATCCGCGCCGTTGGGCGCATCCCCGCTGCAGGGCAACGCCGTTTTCGGCCCCATGCAGCATACGGCCGCGCCATTGATACTGGTCCAGGACGACCCTGCGGCAGATGGTCAGCAGACCGACCAGGAACTGCCGCGCAAGAAGAAGCGCAAGCAGGTCGAACAGGCTCCGGCCGAACAGGCAGCCCCCGCCGCCGAGCAGGCCGCACCAGCCGAGGAACAACAGCCGCGCAAGAAGAAGCGCGACCAACAGCAGCAGGCCGAGCAGGCTCCCGCTGAACAGGCCGCTCCGGCTGAAGAGCAGCAGCCGCGCAAGAAGAAACGCAATCAGCAACAGCAGATCGAGGCAGCACCGGCTGATCAACCCACCGAACAGGCCGCGCCCGCAACCGACGAGCAGCCGCTAAAACCGCGCAGAAAGAAGCGCGACCAGCAGCAGCAGATCGAAGCAGCGCCTGCGGATCAGGGCGGCGCCCAGGTAGCGCCCGCAATCGAAGAACAGCCACTGAAGCCACGCAAGAAGAAGCACGACCAGCAGCAGCAGATCGAAGCGGCGCCTGCCGAACAGCCAGCCCAGCAGCCTGCCGAGCAAGCAGCGCCTGCCGAACAGGCGGCGCCTGCGAACGACAACAATGCGCGCAAGAAAAAACGCAAGCAGGACCAGCAGCAGATCGAGGCCGCACCCGCCGAACAGGCGCCAGCCACCAAGGTTGCCCCTGCCGGAGAACCCGTGCCGCAGGCCGAGCCGGTTCAGCCCCCGGCCGATCAGCAAGCCGCTCCCGCCGAAGGCGAACAGCCTAAGGACCAGGCCAGGAAGCAGGGCAAGAAACCTGTCGGCGAACAGCCGGTGACAGGCGAGCAGCAGCCTGCGGCCGGCGAACAACAGCCCGCGACGGGTGAGCAACAACCCGCCAATGCCGAGCAGCCGGCGAAGGGCGAAAAGCCGGCGCAGGGCGAAGCCGTGGCCAATCCCGACGATGCACCCATTCTGGACAGCCAGAAGGATGCCAGGCGCAAGCACCGCAAGGACCAGGGCGGCCAGAATAACGATGGCCAGAATGCTGGCGGCCAGACGGGCGAGCAACCCGCTCAGGACGGCACCCAGGCGCAGAACCCGAAGCCTGCCCCGGTCGACCAGGGACCACCACCCACCGACGACAAGTCGGCCCAGCAGGCAATCCAGCCTGAAAAACTCGTTCCCGTCACCGAGGAAAAGGGGAAGCGCGTCGACCTCACGCCGCAGGACGTTGTCCGCGAGCGCCGGCGGCCGCAGGGTGCTGATGTGGTCAGGCAGCTCGGAGACCGCGTGATCCTCCAGTTCAACAACCAGACATTCGTGGAAAGCAACGAGGCACCTCGCATCACGCGCGGCGCCAGAGACGTCTACTACGAGGATCTTTCGGGCGGCCGAACCCGTGAAATCGTGGAGCGCGACAACGGCGTCAGGATCGTCACCATCCGCAACCGCAATGGGGATGTCGTCAGGCGTTCCCGCATCATGCCGGACGGGCGCGAATATGTGCTGAGCTATGTCGACGAGCGTTATTACAACGACGTCGACGAGTGGCGCGATCCCGGCGACGACCTGCCGCCGATGCGGCTCGACATATCCCGCCGGGACTACATCCTCGATTCCGAGGATGTCGAGAGCGACGACGACTACTACACCTTCCTCGAGCAGCCGCCGGTGGAAAGGGTGCAGCGCCTCTACTCGATCGACGAGGTCAAGCGGTCGGCCCGTGTGCGCGACATCGCCCGGCGTATTGATCTCGACACGCTGAACTTCGAATTCGGCTCGGCCACGATCTCCGACACCGAGGTGCAAAAGCTCGATGGCGTCGCCAACGCCATGGAAAAACTGCTCAAAAAGAACCCGGCCGAGACCTTCCTGATCGAAGGCCACACCGACGCCGTTGGCACGCCGGAGGCGAACCTCGCTCTGTCTGACCGACGCGCCGAGGCGGTCGCCGAGGCGCTCACCAATGCCTTTGGCATTCCGGCCGAGAACCTCACCACGCAGGGCTATGGCGAGGAGTATCTCAAGGTGAACACGTCCGGCCCGAACCGCGAGAACCGGCGCGTCGCCATCCGCCGCATTACCTCGCTGGTGGCGCCAGTGGCGAGCAACAATTGATCTACGTTTCCAATAGCTTGAGTAGCTTTCTGGAATCAGATCAGCAAGAAGGGCCCATCCCGGTACACCGGGGTGGGTCGAACTGCGGACAGCAGCCTCGGTTCAACAAGAATTGTAGCCACATTAGCGCCGGCTCATTGAATCGCGAGCCTGCTCACCCCAGATTCAAGGCTGGGCGTTCCCTGCCCCGTCCCGACTCCAGCGGGACGCATTGAGCCCCGCCGGTCCTCCCGGCGGGGTTTCTTTTGCGTCGCAATGAACGCAACGCGGTTTGGCCTTGCAAACCGCGGCAAGCTGACCGAAATACCCCATTCGATCGAGAAAACTGACCGGAACCGCTGCATGAAACGTCTCGAACTCGCCATCGAATCGATCATTCTCGCCTCCCGCTGGCTGCTGGTTGTTTTCTATATCGGATTGGCCCTGGCACTGGCCGTCTATGCGCTTTCCTTCGGCAAGAAGCTCTACGAATTCATCACGGTGGCCTTCACGCTCGGCGACACCGACACCATCCTGAAGATGCTCGGCCTCATCGATGCGGCGCTGGTCGCCTCGCTGGTGGTGATGGTCATCATCTCCGGCTACGAGAATTTCGTCAGCCGTTTCGACGAGAATGACGGCGAGGTCCATTGGCTGGGCACGATCGATGTCGGCTCGCTGAAGGTCAAGGTCGCCTCGACCATCGTCGCCATTTCCTCGATCCATCTGTTGCAGGTGTTCCTCAACTCGGCCTCCTACACGACCGAGCAGCTGATGTGGCTAACCATCATCCACCTCGCCTTCGTCCTCTCGGCATTCATGCTGGCCTATATCGACCGGCTGATGGGCCTGGCCAAAAGCAAGAAGGCCGAGGAGTGAAGCGATCCCTTTCCCCCGTCACCATACGGGAAGTTGAGAAGTGGTCCGCGCAGCAGACGAAAAGCCAATTGCTTGGCTTTTCGAAGCAGTAGGTAATGTCCGCTAGTAGATGCTTTTGACGTTCGTCGGCGAATTGGCAAACACCTCATCCGGCACGAAAAAGTCGCCGGCCAGCGGTCCGGTCGCGCCCGGCGCATAAGCCGAGAAATCCGTCACGCCTTCGGCGCGCAGCACCTCTTCGTCGATGTAGAAATTGCCTGATGTCTCACGCGACGGCCGCAGGAAGATGGCGTGCGCGGCATCGGCCATGATATCGGGCAAACGGCTCATCGCCGCCACCGTCGCGCCGCCGAGCAGATTGCGCACCGCCGCCGTGTCGATGGTCGAGATCGGCCACAGCGAATTGACCGCAATGCCGTCCTTGGCGAACTCGGCGCCCATCCCCAGCGTGCACATCGACATGCCGAACTTGGCCATCGTGTAAGCGACGTGGTTCTTGAACCATTTGGCCTTCATGTCGAGCGGCGGCGCCAGATTCAGAATGTGAGGATTCTCAGCCAACTTCAGATGCGGGATGCACATTTTCGACACCAGGAAGGTGCCACGCGTGTTGATCTGGTGCATCAGATCGTAGCGCTTCATGTCGGTCTCCAGCGTGCCGGTAAGCTGGATCGCGCTGGCATTGTTGACGCAGATGTCGATGCCGCCGAATTTTGCCACGGTCTTCGCGACTGCCTCGGCAACCTGCGCCTCCTCGCGGATGTCGCACAGCACAGGCAGCGCCTTGCCGCCCGCCTGCTCGATCTCTTCGGCAGCCGAATAGATCGTACCCGGCAGCTTCGGATGCGGCTCGGCGGTCTTGGCCGCGATCGTCACATTGGCGCCGTCGCGCGCCGCCCTGAGCGCAATCGCCAGCCCGATGCCGCGCGACCCGCCGGAGATGAACAGCGTCTTTCCCTTGAGCGACATTTCCTTGCGCCTCCCTGGCATCACAGCAGGCGCGAACCTTTGCGCGGCAGACCGCTACAGCGCAAGGCCCGACTGAACGGATATGGGGTTACGCAGCGTAGGTCTAGACCAGCACCAGGCCCTGCCGCATCGCAATGGCAATCGCATCGGTGCGGTTGGCCGCACCCAGTTTGATCAGGATCGCGGCGACGTGGAATTTTGCCGTGTGCACGGAGATATTGAGCCGCCGCGCGATCACCTTGTTGGGCGCCCCTTCGGCCAGCAGCGCCAGCACTTCGGCCTCGCGCGGCGACAGCGCCGGACGGACATGCTCGTCGGAGCCACCATCCTCGAACGGCACGCCTTCGTGGAAATCCTCGTGGCGTCCACCGACGCCGTCGCTCGAGACGCGATAACCCGCCGCCGTCAGCCGCACGGCCGCGGCGATCAGCAGATCGTCCGCGCCCGCTTGCATGACTGCCATCACCTCGCCGGCAGGCCGTTCGCCGCCCGCGAGCCCTGACAGCAGCACCCGCGGCGTGGCCGCCGGCACGGCATCAGCACTGCTGCCGTCAATGATGGCGACGTCGGCCGCACCGCTGCCGAGCGCGACCGGCAACAGATCGTCGCTCGCGGCAAGCGCGGTGGCCAGACGCTCGGCACGTGCGGCGTCGCCAAGAGCGATCAGCACCACCAGCCGCCGCGAGGCGGGGCCGTCAACCGTGCTCCGATCGTTGGCGAATGTGTCCATCAATTCCTCAGCTCAGCGGCTTCTCGCCGACGGTCAGCGCGACATCGCGCTCCTCGCCGCCGCGCACCACCCCAAGCGTCACTGCGGCACCCGCGCTGTCCGGCCCAAGTTTGCGGATCAGTTCGCGCGGCCCGTGCACGGCCTCGCCGTTCCAGGAGACGATGATGTCACCGAGCGCAAGGCCGGCGGCTTTGGCCGGGCCGTTGTCGTCGAGACTCATCACCATGGCGCCGCGCGCCGCGCCGTCACGGATCGGGTGCAGGCCGGCGCCGAGATAGCCCCGGGCGACGTGGCCTTTTTCACGCAGCGTCGCTGCGGCCCGCTCGATTGTCTCGTAAGGCATGACCAGGGCGCGGCCACGCGGCCCGAACAGCAGCATGCCGATCAACGCGCCCCTGGCGTCGAGCACCGGACCGCCCTCGAACCGGCCGCCGGCATTGACGGCAAGATTGATGCGCCGGTCGATGGTGCCGCCGCGCATCGAGCGCCAGGCCGGACCGACCTCGCCGACCGAACCCGACACGGCCAGCGCCGAGCCCTGGCTGCTGCCGATCGCAATGGCCAGATTGCCGGGCCGTACCGCGTCAGCCCTGGCAAGCGTTGCGGCACTGATAGCACCCGCCGGCTTCAGAAGGGCTACGCCGGTCGAGGGGTCGCGGCCGACCAGTTCGGCCTTCACAGTCTCGCCCGAAGCCAACGTCAGTTCGATCTCTTCGCCGGCCTCGACGGCTTCCTCGGCGGTGACGAAATAACCATCCCGCCAGTGGAAAGCGCTGGCCGTGCGATGGTGATGGGTGGTGAAACTTGCCGTCGCCGGTGCTGCCGCAGCCGCGACATCGGCGATGGCCTCGGAAAAGGCACTGAGGTTGAAGTCGCTCATTTTCGTCTCCTGGGTTTCTTGCATGCCCCAGATATCGCTCGGCAACGCGCCCGCAGATACTCGCCTGACGGCTAGTTAAAGGTTTCACTGGCCATCTGGTCAGGTCGCGGCGGTTCCGGCCGCTCCGCACATATAGTCACGAACACGCCTGAAAACACGGAGCCCGCCAATGGCCCTCGCCGCCACCAAATTCCAACCGGACGACACACTGCTTGACGCCTATTCGATGACGGTGGCGGACGCGGTCGACCGCATCGGCCCGGCCGTCTGCCGCATCGAGCGCATCGGCGGCCAGGGCGGCCACGGCTCCGGTTTCGTCATCGCGCAGGACGGCTTGGTCGTTACCAACTTCCATGTCGTCGGTGACGCCAAGGCGGTGCGTGTCTCGATGCCCGACGGCGCCTCCCGCGAAGGCCGCGTTCTCGGCCGCGACCCAGATACCGACATCGCGCTGGTGCGCGCCGACGGCAGCTTTGCCGATGTGGCGCCGCTTGGCGATTCCAAGCGGCTGCGACGCGGCCAGATCGCGATTGCCATCGGCAATCCGCTCGGCTTTGAATGGACCGTCACCTCCGGCGTCGTCTCCGCGCTCGGCCGTTCGATGCGCGCCTCGACCGGGCGGCTGATCGACGACGTCATCCAGACCGACGCCGCGCTCAACCCCGGCAATTCCGGTGGGCCGCTGGTGTCGTCGGCCGGCGAGGTCATCGGCGTCAACACCGCCATGATCCACGGCGCGCAAGGCATCGCCTTCGCCGTTGCTTCCAACACCGCCAATTTCGTCATTTCGGAGATCATCCGCTTCGGCCGCGTGCGCCGCGCCTTCATTGGCATCTCCGCCGACACCACCAATTTGCCGCGCCGTGCAGCGCTCCAGTCGCAGGTGTCGACCAACACCGCCGTGCGGCTGCGCAGCGTCGAGAAGGATGGTCCCGCGGCCAAGGCCGGCCTGAAGGAGGGCGACATCATCGCTGCCATCGACGGCCGCCCGGTCACCGGCGTCGACGACCTCGTGCGCATGCTCGATGCCGAACGCATCGGCCGCGAGACGCTGTGCACGGTGGTCCGCCGCACTGGTATCAGCCAGGTGACGGTGACGCCGGTGGCGAGGACGAGCTAAGGCCTATCGCTGCTTGAGCACCCGCCCAAGCAGCGACACCAGCAGGCGCGCCAGTTCCCCGGTCGGGTCGAGATCAGGATCGTAAATCGTCATGTCCATGCCGATGCAGCTCTGGTCCCCTGCCAGCGCTGACAGGATTACAACGAGATCGTCGGGGTCGATGCCGGGGCTGCCGGGCGAATCCACCGCCGGCATGATTTTCTGGTCGAGCACGTCGACATCGAGATGCAGCCAGTAGGGACAGCCGGCGCGCGCCAGCGTCGCCCTTGTCTTTTCCAGCACTCCAGCCGCACCGAGTTCCTGCGCGGCAAAGACATCGATGCGCGTGATTGCGGTCGAGTTGATATCTGCCCATTCAAAATCGGCATCGCGGCTCACACGTTCGCCGATCTGCACCGCCGCCTTATCGGCGACGAGCGGACCGGCAATGCCGGGCCACTGCGTCAACAAGGGCTCGCCGCGCCCAGTGGCAAGCGCCAGATCCATCCCGGCGGCCGAGCCGAGTGCGGCGTCGACATCGTAGTTGCCGGGATGGCGGAAATCGCTGTGGCCATCGACATGGACCAGCGCGACCGCGCCGGAGCGTCGCGCCGCCGCCAGCCCGCCAAGCAGGATCGAACAATCGCCGCCTATGACCAGAGGGAACTCGCTTTGCCCGAGCGCACCGGCGACGATCTCGGCAAGGTCAAGGTTGAAGCGGCGGATCGCCGGACCGTTGCGTAGCCTTGTGCCCGGTTGCGGCTCGGTGCCGTAAGCGGGCTTTTCGAGATCGACAACCCTTGATGGCGCGAGCGCCTCAACCAGACCAGCCTCGCTCAGTGCCTGCGGCGCCCGCCAGGTGCCGGGCACATGGCCGGGGTGCAGCGGCCGCAGGCCGAGATTGGATGGCGCACGAACAAGGCAGGTATCACGCATGCGGCAGGACCAGCTTCAACGCCGTCCACCATAAACCGCGTCGCGTGATCCCGGCCACAGCAACCGGCGCCGCTGCCGACATTTGCTGCCGCGGTTCAGGCGCCGGAGGCACCCTCAGCGAATTGCGCCTGAAACTCCGGGCTTGGCGGGATTGGCTTGATCACGTCGATCAGCACGCCATTGGGATCCCTGGTGATGAAATGGCGCTGGCCGAAGGGTTCGTCGCACAGCGAGCGCAGGATTGGCAGCCCTGCCGCAAGGATCCGTTCATAGACGGCATCCGGATCGCGGACCTCGAAATTGATCAGCAGCCCGGATGTACGCCCCCGCCCCTCTTCCGGGATCGTCTCATGGTCGCCCTGGACGATGCCGAGATTGACGCGTCGGTCCTCGGTCGACTGCAGATGCACATACCAGTCGCTCGCAAACAGCGGCTTGAAACGGAAATGGTTGATATAGAAGGCTTTCGTGCCGGCGACATCGCCGGTCATCAACACCGGATAATAGCTCGTCGTCTTCATCTTTCTTTCTCCCGTCAACTAACATACAGTCTGCATGTAAGTTGAAATAACATACAGGCTGCATGTATGCAACGAGAAACAGCACGCCGCTCCAATCGAGATCGCACCGAAGCGACGCGCGCCGACCTGATCGCCGCCGCGCGCAAACTGTTCATTGAAAAATCCTACGCCGAGACCGGCACGCCGGAGATCGTAGCGGCCGCCGGCGTCACCCGCGGCGCGCTCTACCATCATTTTGCCGACAAGCAGGCGCTGTTTGCCGCCGTGGTCGAGCAGGAGGCAGAAGCTGTCGCCGCTGAGATCGATCGTGCCTCGCCGCCATCGCTGTTTGCCCGCGACGCACTGATTGCCGGATCGGACGCCTATCTCGCTGCCATGCGCCTCCCCGGCCGCACGCGGCTTCTGCTGCTGGACGGACCGGCGGTGCTTGGCCGCGCCGCCATGGATGCCATCGACAACCGCCACGGCAACCGTTCGCTGCGCGAAGGCCTGGTCGCGGCCATGCGGGAGCAGTCGATGACCAGACTGCCGACCGACGCGCTGACCGCTTTGCTCGCCGCCGCCTTTGATCGCGCAGCACTCGCCGTCGAAGCGGGCGCTTCAGTCGAAGACTATCGCGCCGTGCTCATGGCGCTGATTGCCGGATTATCTCCCGATCCTCTTCTGGCACCTCGCCCGGCTCGAACTCGTTGAAGCGGCCGAGCTGGCGTTTGAACTGGTCGATCAACCAGGCCGCCGCAGGCTTCGGGCTGCGGTCGACGCGATGCATGGCATAGAGCGATGAGCGCACCTCGCTGTAGGGTTCGAGGTCGAGTTCCACCAGCCGGCCGCTGGCCAGATCGTCGGCGATAAGCCAGCGCGGCAGCCCTCCCCAACCCAGGCCCTCGCGCATCAGAATATGCTTGGTGCGCACATCCGTCAGCCGCCAGGTGCGGTAGGCGAAGACGCCGAAGTCGCGCCCTTTGGTGCGTTCGGACTGGTCGGTGACGACAAGCTGGGTGTGTTCGCGTGCATCTTCGATCGCCACCGGCTTCGGCAGCCGGGCCAGCGGATGGCTGGGCGCGGCAGCCAGCACGATCGACATGAAGCCGATACGCACGAGATGCACGTCGACCTCTCCCAGCAGGCCACCAATGCCAAGATCGGATTGTCCGCTGACGACATGATCGGGGATCAGGCCGAGCGAACCGATGTGCAGGCGCAGCATCACGGTTGGAAACTGCGCCTCGAATGCCTTCAGTACGCGAACCAGCACCGGCGAAGGCAGGGTCGCGTCGACCGACAGGGCGACTTCCGCCTCCAATCCCTGATGGTGGCCGTCGGCACGCGAGCGAATGCGCTGCAGCACGCCGACCATGCGCCGCGCATCCTCCAGCATCGCCCGGCCGATCTCGGTCAGTTGCGGCTCGCGCGTGCCCTCGCGCTCGAACAGTTTCAGCCCAAGCTGCGCCTCGAGATTGGCGATGCCGTAGCTGATTACAGACTGCGCCCGGTTGAGCTTGCGCCCGGCGGCCGAAAAACTCCCCGCCTCGGCCACCGCGACAAGCACCTGAAGCTGATCGAGCGTTGGATTAGGCTGCATGGCATATCTACTTTATGGATGGATCATATAGAAAATATACCAGTTTTTCGAATGGGTCGCTAGCCCCATATCTGGCGGGACAATTCAATTCCGACTGGAGAGAACCGCTATGTCCATTCTTCTTGTAACCTCGAGCCCGCGTGGCTCCGCTTCGCACTCGACCCGCATCGCCACCGAATTCGCGCAAAAGCTCGTCGCTGCCAACCCCTCGGCGGAGCTTGTCGTGCGCGACCTCGTCGCCAACCCGCTGCCGCACATCGACCCCGATTATGCGACCGGCATCTACACCCCGGCTGAAGCCCGCACTGCGCACCAGGCCGAAGTCGTGGGCGTTTCCGATGTCGTGCTCGACGAACTGTTTGCCGCCGACACCGTGATCCTTGCCACCGGCTTCATCAACTTCAACATCTCCTCGACACTGAAGTCGTGGGTGGATCACATCGCCCGTTCCGGCAGGAGCTTCTCCTATGGTGAGGGCGGCCCGAAGGGCCTCGTCACCGGCAAGAAGGTCTACATCGTGCTTGCGTCGGGGGGCATCTATTCGGAAGGCGCGGCCGTCCAGATGGACCACGCTGTCCCCTATCTGCGCTCGGTGCTCGGCTTCCTCGGCATGACCGACGTCGAAGTCATCCGCATCGAAGGCGTCGGCATGGGCGCCGATGCTGTCACCGCCGCTCTGGCCAAGGCGACGGCCAAGGTCGACGCCGTGGTGGCCGCGACCGCCAATGGGCAGGTCGCAGTGGCGGCGTAAAGCGCCGACGCTGACTCACCGAAAAAAGGCAGGCGCTGCGGCGCCTGCCTTTCTGATTCAGTAAAAACAGAGAGGTGGAGTGATCTGCCGATTCAGTCCCTGAACCGCTTCATCCGAAAATCTTCTCGCCCTGCTCGTCGACGAGCTGGATGCCCTTCTTGATCGAGATGTCGACGGCATCGTCGAGACCGGCGAAACGGTCGGCGCGGATGAAGCGGTGCTCCTTCATCACGCCTCCGATTTCCTTCGAAACCACGCCGCAGGTCTGATACTGGCCGTCCGCCTTGTAGGGCGTGGCGCTGATCAGAAATCCCTTGTGCTCGATCTGCTTTGCCGGGGCAGCGCTTTTAGGCTCGCCGGCGTCGCCGCCGCCACCGAAAAGACGTTTCAGAAAAGACATGGGGACCCTCCAACGGCAATCATCCCGCACCGATAGGTGCAGGATGATTTTCAGTATCGCTCCTCGGTCGAACGGGCAAGGGTCGTATACCGGTCCCCCGCCAGAGGTCAGCCGCGGGACAGCGCTTCGAGGGCTTCGGCGGCCCCTTCCAGTATCGCGATCGCTTCGGCCTGCTTTTCGGCCGGCGCGTCGACGATCTCGCCAAGGGCAGCGCGCAGCCGGTGGCGCACGGCGCGGAACTCGTCGCGGGCTTCCGAACGGCCGCCACGGCCACGCCGTCCGCCCTCCTCGCTGTCGTTCCAGCCAAACCACTCGCGCGCCTTGGCCATCTTGCGACCGAAGCGCTCGAGATGCTCGAGCACACCGTCGATCATTTCGCGGTTTTCGTCGAGATGCGCCTGGCCCGCCTCGGTGATCGAAAACACCTTCTTGTTGCCGTCGGCCGCAGAGGCGGCATAACCGGCCTCTTCCAGGAAGGTCAGTGTCGGATAGACCACGCCAGGGCTCGGGCTGTAGATGCCACTGGTGCGCTCTTCCAGCGCCTTGATGATGTCGTAGCCATGGCGCGGCGCCTCGGCCAGCAGCGACAGCGTGATCAGCTTGAGATCACCGTCGGCCAGCATGCGTCCGGCGCGAAACATGTCGCCCGGCCCCCCGCGTCCGCCGCCACGACCGCCATGTCCGAACGGCCCGAAGCCGCCGCCCCCTCTGCCACCAAATTTGCCGGCCATATGCAGGAATGCGCGCTCGGCGCGCTCGCCAAAAGGATGATGTCTGTGCATTTTTTGCTCCTTGAGTTATGTCTTACGATATATCGTAATTAGGCGCACATGGCCGAGGAGTCAAGATATATCTTACGATGTATCTGAAGGCAGCGCCAGCGACGGGTCACCGGCTCAGGTTCGGAGATGTCCGGGGTGTTTCCCGGCTACCAGCGGCCGTTGCGGCGGTTCCAGGCATAGAGAAGGTCGGCGAAGCGATCATAGGCGAAGCGCGTCAGGGGCAGCGCGACCGGATTGCCGAACAGCACCGCCAGCCAGCCCTCGCCCGGCGTTACCCTCCAGACGGCGACAGCGACATCGGCGCCGACCATGAGCTTACCGTCGGCATCGGTGGCATGCAGCCGGCGACGGATATCCTCCAGCGAAGCGCCGTAGCCGGCCAGGGCCGCCGGTTCGAGGTTGATGTCGCGGAATTCGATCCGCCCGGCCTTGATCGCTTCGATCAGCCGCCGTTTCTGCCTGGTGATGCCGCCATCACAGACGGGACAGCGTGTGTTGTACCAGACGGCCAGCAGAGGCTTGGACATGGATTTCAAACCACGACCCGAGGGACGGAACCGACTATCCTCGCAATACCGTCGACCCGCAACATGGCGAAGCGCCGCGCTTTGAGACCCCGCGCCTGAAATCAGAACTCGTAGCCGAAGCGCTCAATATCTCTGATATAGAGCCGCCGCACGATAGCTTTCGCCTCCTCGTCATAGAGGGCACGATAGTCGACCGGGCCACTGACGTTCTTTCGAGGAAGCGTCACTTCGGCGGGAAGCCCGAGTCGTCCGGCCAGGATATTGAACTGATTGGCCAGCCTCTCGAACCGCAGCACCTCGTCGATGATGAGGTTTCCATCCCTGTCTGAAATCCAGCTCGTCTGATCGATCCGTGCCAGCCTGTTCTTGCGTTCGAGATGGCGCAGGAACGCCTTGAAATCCCAGCGCTGCGCCTGGCGATGCCGGCGCCGCGAGGTTTTCCGGCGCAAATGCTGGTAATTGGAAACGGCCAGTTCGAAAGGGTTGCGCACCACGGCGAATTTGTAGGCGCCGTCATAGAGCTGGGCAGGCAATTTGCGCCGCAGCCAGGCGGCTCTGTCATGCTGCTTGAAATTGGCCTTGTCCGGCGCTTCGGGAACCGGCAGACGTGACAGCAGGCGCCGCCATTGCGTCGGCTTCGGCTGCAGGCACCATGGCCGCAAGGCACGGGTGATCGATGTCCCGGCCGTCTTCGGGATGTGGATGAAAATGAAGTTCTTCTCGAGCGAGAGGAGCATTTCTCCTCAATATCGGCAGGTCAGGTGCCGTCAAGCGGCACCGGTATCGACCGCCAGGAAATGCCCGGCCGCGTTATCTCAGCCAGCCCGCCTATCCAAGCGAGGTGACGATCTCGCGGTAGGCAAATTCCGGGAAAGCCTTGAGCGTTCGCGTCTTGACGCTGCCGCCCGCCCCCAGCATCAGCGCAAAACGCGCCAGTACCGCATCGTCGGGAGCCTCGACCACGGCCACCATGTCGCATTCGCCCATGGTGAGATAAAACGCCTTGAACGATCCGCCCATGTCGGCCAGCTGCTTCTTGGCGGCATCGAGCCGCTTCGGCGACTCGCGCACATTCCTGGCGCCCTGTTCGGTCCAGTTCATCAGCAGGATGTAGGTTGTCATCGCACACCTCCCTCCGGCGCCACGGAGCACGGCTCAGGTCGTAGACCTGCGCCGGGGCGAACATCCGGTTTGTCACCCAGAACACGCATCCGACGGCGAAGTATCCGCCCGCAGCGAGCTTCGTGCAAGGACCACCGCGCCAGCCCCTTTGATCCGTGAAAGCAATTCCTCCAGGCGCCAAGGCAGCGGCCTGGCGACGACCGCAAAACTGTCAGCGCTGACCAGGGAAAGCCGGTTTAAAATTCCGTCTGACTACGGCAATCTCCGTTCGTGGCCATCGACCTGGCGGAAATCCCCGCCGATCCAGCGGCTGGAGAGTTTCATGCGCGAGAGCATCGGCCTGCCGCCAGGACGGATCGAAATTCCTGCCGCATGGACAGGCGAGGAAATGGCGAAGCATCCTGAAAATTGGCTGGTCGAATTGGACAAGCAGGATGTCGCGGAACTGGAATTGGCGGCAATCGGCTTTCTCGGCCGCTCGCAAGATATCGGCAACCTGAGCAAGGCCGATTTCCCCTTGCCCCGGCTCGCCGACCATCTCGCTGCCCTGCGCGAAAAACTCATCGCAGGCATTGGGTTCGAGGTGCTTCGCGGCCTCCCGGCCGAGACATATTCCGCGCAAATGGCGGCAACGATCTTCTGCGGGATTGGCTCGCATCTTGGTAGCGCACGGTCGCAGAATGCGCAGGGCCATATACTTGGCCACGTCCGCGACACAGGCGCCGACGCCAGGGACGCCACGACGCGCATCTACCAGACGGCGGAGCGCCAGACATTTCACACCGACTCCGCCGACGTCGTTGGACTGCTCTGCCTGAAAGACGCCATGCAAGGCGGCGAGTCCCTGCTGGTCAGCACGGTCACGATCTACAACGAGATGCGCAAAAGACGGCCCGACCTGGTCCGCCTGCTGTTTGATCCGATTGCCACCGATCGACGCGGCGAGGTACCGGAAGGCGAAAAGCCCTACTTCGAAATCCCGGTCCTCAACTGGCACACGGGATTGCTGACCGGCATTTATCAACGCCAGTACATCGACAGCGCACAGCGTTTCCCGGATGCCATGCGGCTGAGCGCGGCACATATCGAAGCGCTGGATCTCTTCGACAGCCTTGCCAACGACCCGAAACTGAACCTGTCGATGCGGCTGCGGCCCGGCGACATGCAGTTTGTCTACAATCATTCGCTGCTTCACGACCGCATGGGGTTTCGCGATTGGCCGGATCCGGACAAGCGGCGCCATATGCTGCGCCTGTGGCTGTCTGTTCCCGGCGACCGTCCGCTACCCG
This sequence comes from Mesorhizobium sp. 128a, assembly GCF_053848025.1. NCBI lineage: Bacteria > Pseudomonadati > Pseudomonadota > Alphaproteobacteria > Hyphomicrobiales > Phyllobacteriaceae > Mesorhizobium > Mesorhizobium sp. 128a. The sequence continues at coordinate 129,072 of NZ_JBSPKY010000019.1, forward strand.
AGTGCTTCAGGCAGCGTTATGGCTCGATAGAAATTGGCGACCGGGGCGGCATAGTCGTCAAGGGAACGCGGCTGAACGTGCCGCTGTAGAGCAATTCGCTGAACCACTTGAGACGAAAAGGGCGCCTCGATGGGCGCCCTTGATTTCTTTGCAATCGGCGAGTGTCAGCTGTCGAGGAAGCTCCTGAGCTTGCGCGACCTGCTCGGGTGCTTGAGCTTGCGCAGCGCCTTGGCTTCGATCTGGCGGATACGCTCGCGGGTGACCGAGAACTGCTGGCCGACTTCTTCCAGCGTGTGGTCGGTGTTCATGCCGATGCCGAAGCGCATGCGCAGCACGCGTTCTTCGCGCGGCGTCAGCGAGGCCAGCACGCGCGTCGTGGTTTCGCGCAAATTGGCCTGGATCGCCGCGTCGATCGGCAGGATCGCCATCTTGTCCTCGATGAAATCGCCCAGGTGCGAATCCTCCTCGTCACCGACCGGCGTTTCGAGCGAGATCGGCTCTTTGGCGATCTTCAAGACCTTGCGCACTTTTTCGAGCGGCATTGCGAGCTTTTCGGCCAATTCCTCCGGCGTCGGCTCGCGGCCGATCTCGTGCAGCATCTGGCGCGACGTGCGCACGATCTTGTTGATCGTCTCGATCATGTGCACCGGGATGCGGATGGTGCGCGCCTGGTCGGCGATCGAACGCGTGATCGCCTGCCGAATCCACCATGTCGCGTAGGTCGAGAACTTGTAACCGCGGCGGTATTCGAATTTGTCGACCGCCTTCATCAGGCCGATATTGCCCTCCTGGATCAGGTCGAGGAACTGCAGGCCGCGATTGGTGTATTTCTTGGCAATGGAGATGACGAGGCGCAGATTGGCCTCGACCATTTCCTTCTTGGCGATTGCGGCTTCGCGCTCGCCCTTCTGCACCTGGTTGACGATCTTGCGGAATTCCAGGATCGAGATCGCCGTCTCGGTGGCGAGGTTCTGAATCTCCGAACGCAGATCCTTGATCGCGTCCTTCTCGTTCTTGGTGAATTCCTTCCAGCCGCGCGAGGTCAGGTTGCCGATCGAGCGCGTCCAGTTCGGATCGAGCTCGGAACCTTGATATTCCTTGAGGAACTCCTCGCGGCGCACGCCATAGCTTTCGGCCAGGCGCAGCAGCTTGCCTTCGTTCTGCACCAGCCGCTTGTTGATGTCGTAGAGTTGCTCGACCAGCGCCTCGATGCGCGCGGTGTTGAGCGACAGCGACTTCACCGCCTTGATCAGCTGGTCTTTCAGCTCCTTCAGCCGTCGGTCCTGGCTGGGCGACAGCGTGCCGGCGGCAGCCAGACGGTTCTCGACCTGCTGGTCCTGCAGCTTCCGGAGCTTCTTGTAAGTGTCGGCGATGACGTCGAGCGTCTCCATCACCTGCGGACGGAGTTCCGCTTCCATCGCCGCAAGCGACAGGCTCGCCTCGTCCTCGTCTTCCTCGTCATCGTCCGTCAGCCCGCGCGTGTCGGCGCCGACATTGGTGATGTCGTCTTCCTCGTCGCGTCCGCGCCGCGGCTTGTCCTCGGGCTTTGGGGTTTCCTCGATGCGCTCGACCACAGGCGCCTGCTTGGCTTCGGGGCCGGCATAGGTGGCTTCGAGGTCGATGATCTCGCGCAGCAGGATCTTGGATTCGTTGAGCTCGTCACGCCAGATGATGATGGCCTGGAAGGTCAGCGGGCTTTCACAGAGCCCAGCGATCATCGTCTCGCGGCCGGCCTCGATGCGCTTGGCGATCGCGATTTCGCCCTCGCGCGACAAGAGCTCGACCGAGCCCATCTCGCGCAGATACATGCGCACCGGATCATCGGTGCGGTCGGTCGGCTCTTTCTTGGTGGTCGTGGCGGCGACGGCGGTGCCGGTCTGCTCGGCCAGTTCGTTGGCGTCTTCCTCGGCATCGGCATTGCTGTCGGCGGCCTCGGGCTCCTCGCCCTGATCGTCGTCCTCGACCACGTTGATGCCCATGTCGGACAGCATCGCATTGATGTCTTCGATGCGATCCGGATCGGTCTCTTCCGACGGCAGCACCGCATTCAGCTCGTCAAGGGTCACATAGCCGCGCTTCTTGGCGGCCTTGATCATCTTCTTGACAGCATCATCGGAAAGGTCGAGCAGGGGGCCATCGGTGGCGCCTTCGCGTTCGGTCTCGACCTCTTCCTTTTCCTTTGTCGCCATAGTCTTTATCTTCTCCTAGCGGCCGAACATCGAAGCCGCGTAAGCTGCCGCACCGGTCAAATTTTGCGCTCGTGACGAAACGCGCTTCACCGGGCCGGTAACCGCATCAACTCTTTTGTTTGGTTCATATCGTGCCCCAAAACCGGTTTTCACTTTTGGGCGACATGCATTAAGTCCAGATTAACCCTGATATCTGTGGCAGGCTAACAACCTGTCCAGTGATCAGCACCTCACATCGCTGCATTTTCCATCGACGCCGGCACGGGTTAAGGTTTCGAATCGTCCTGATTCCGTCATTCTGCCAGAAGGTCAAGCGCCTCTCGCATGATTCGCATCAAAAAAGCGAATCAATTACCCGACTTAGAGGCGTCGATTCGACGCGCAGCACGTTTCAACTTCACTCTTGCGCAGGTTTCAACCTAGACGCGCCCAGCCTTGCCCGAGGACACGCCGAACCCTTCGATCAGCGCTTCCGTTGCCTGCACATCACGAAATTGCGCCTGAATCTCGACGAGATGCCGGTAGTTTTCGTCTGTGGGATCGCTGGCGAGCGCTGCTTCCGCCTGCTTGAGCTCCTTATGTAAGGTGCGCGCGCTGCGCTGCAAGTGCAGCGCCTGGTTGAAGGCGTCACGGGCATCGTCAAGGGCGGCGGTTTCCAGCGCCGGCCATTGCCGGGCGCGTTTGATCAGCATCACAGCCCGCCCCCAGATTTCGCTGCAGCCGGCACGCTCGATCGTGGCGATCACCGCGTCGCGGTCATTGGCCATGTCATGCGCCATGGCATCGAGGATGGCGGCGTGCAGCCGCTTCAGGTCGGTGTTGGCGAGATCGAGGAACTCGACATGGGCGAAATTCTCGTCGATCAGCGCCGGATGGTTGACCAGCGCGACGATGATCGTCGCCTCGCGCACAGACATCCCTTCGCTGCCGCGCTTGACCAGTGCCGAACGCCCCAGGCTCTCGGTGATCGCGGCACGCGCGCCAATGCCGCCGCCTTTCGCGAATTGCCCGCCCGGCGGTGGCGTCTTGCCCTGCCCCGGTTTCCAGTCCTGACGACCTTGCCGAACAGTGCGCTGGGCGCCGAAGAAGCTCCGCACCCGCTCGCGCATTTCCTGCTGATATTGATAGCGCGTGCTTTCGTCGCGGATACGGCTGGCGAGCTCCCCCACCGTTTTTTCCAGCCCTGCCCGTCGCTCCGGCGTGTCAAAAACACCACCGGCCGTCTCGCGCATCCACAGCAGGTCAACAAGCGGCCGCGCTTCCGAAAGCACGACGCGGAACGCGTCCGGACCATCGGCCTTGACCAGATCGTCGGGATCCTTGCCCTCGGGCAACAGGGCAAAGTGCACCGAGCGTCCCGACTGAACGTACGGCAGCGCCATATCGGCGGCGCGCCATGCTGCCTTCAGCCCGGCCTGGTCGCCGTCGAAGCACAGCACCGGCTCGGGTGCCATGCGCCACAGAAGCTCGAGCTGGTTTTCGGTGAGCGCGGTGCCGAGCGGCGCCACGGCATTCTCGAAGCCGGCCTGCGCCAGCGCGATAACGTCCATATAGCCTTCGACGGCAATCACCGTGCCGCCTTTGGCGAGCGCCTTGCGGGCGCGAGCAAAATTGTAGAGCACATTGCCCTTGTGGAAGAGCTCGGTGTCGGGCGAGTTCATGTATTTGGCCAAAGCATCGGGCGCCAGCGCACGGCCGCCGAAAGCGATGATCTTGCCGCGCGAATCCGGGATCGGGAACATGATGCGGTCGCGGAACCAGTCGTAGGAAACCGGAATGTCGTCGCCATGCCGCACCAGCCCGCAGGCCTCGATGTCGGCCTTCGGCACGCCTTTTGCCGCAAGATGCTCCTTCAGCGCGTTGCGGCTATCCGGCGCAAAGCCGAGCCGGAACGATTGCTGGGTCGCCGGCGTCAGCCCGCGGTCCCTGAGATAGGCGCGGGCCTTGGCACCTTCCGGTCCTTGCAGCCGCTCCTGGAAGAAGGCCGTCGCCATTTCCATGACATCGGTCAGGCTGGCGCGTTCCTTCTCGCGCTGTTCCTCCCGTTCGTCGCGCACCGGCATCGGCACGCCGGCCATCTCGGCGATCTTCTCGACCGCCTCGGGAAAGCTCAAACCGTCGAGTTCGGTCAGGAACTTGAAGTGATCGCCCGACACCGAGCAGCCGAAGCAGTGGTAGCGGCCCTTCTTGTCCTCGCAGTGAAAGGACGGGCTCTTCTCGCCATGGAAGGGGCAGCATGCCCAGTAATCGCCACGCGACGCGTTGGTCTTCTTTCTGTCCCACGCGACGCGCTGGCCGATAACCGAAGAAATCGGCACACGGTCGCGTATCTCGTCGAGAAAGGCTGGCGGAAAGCGCATCGGGGAACTCGTTTGTCCCTCATATAATCATGTGCGCGAAATCCGACGACCCTTATTGCGGACCTTACCCGGTTTCCACAGGCCAAAAAGAAGGCGGCCGTTGCGGGCCGCCTCCTTTCAAGCTTCAGCAGTATGCTGGTCAGACTTACTGCGCGGCGATGGCGCCGAAGATGATGCCGGAAAGGACGCTGACCAGCACATAGTCGTTGCCGACGCGGATCCATTCCTGACCGCGGCCGGGACGATGCAGGCCGTAACGGCCATAGTCGCGGATCGGCTGGTGACGCTTCCAGCTGGAGTACTTCTGTCCATTACGCCAGTGGCTGCGCTTGACGATGACCGTCTTCTTCACGACGCGCTTGCGCACATCGACATGCTTGCCGGGCTTCTGCCAGTCGATCTGCGTATAGTTCGACAGCGGCGCGGCAGGCGCAGTCATCGGCGCTGCCTGCCCGGCGACCGAGCTGGCTGCCAGCATGGAGACAGCGAGGGCGGAAAGAACAATGCGTTTCATGGGCGGGGCTCCTTGGTTGTCGATATCCGAGGGAATAGCGGCCAATGGATGAACTGAAACTGAACACCAACATTACAATTATGTAATGAAATCTTCAGCTTAGCCCCGACATCTCAACATCATCTCAAAGGCAGTCGTCGAAAAGTGCGGCAACTGCGGCGGATGCATCGCATCGCCGTGCATCCGCCGTGCAGTCATCTGCGCATCCGTCCATTTTCCGACACGTCCAGTCGCGCCGCGACGACCCCTTGAAATCGACAAGATTTTATTATCCGGCTAAAATATTCCAGCTATTGTTCAAGACTGTCATGACGATGATTCGCGCCCTCCTTTCCGACCCTGACCGCCACGCCTTCCGCGTCGCGGTTCCTGCCCGCATGCAGGTTTCGAAATGAGCGGCTCCGTCGTCCTGCTGCATCTGGCCGGCGCGGTGGCGCTGATGCTGTTTGCCACCCGCATGGTCAAGACCGGCGTCGAGCGCGCCTATGGCGACGTGCTGCGCCACAGGCTGCGCTCCACCATGCGCAATCCGATCATGGCGGTGCTGACCGGCTGCGGCCTGTCGATTGCGCTGCAGAGTTCGACCGCCGTCACGCTTCTCGTCGGCTCCTTCGCCGGCGCCGGCATCGTCTCGGGCATGTCGGGTCAATTGGCAGTGCGCGGCGCCGAGATCGGCTCGGCGCTGGTGGTCAAGCTTTTGACTTTCGATCTGACGCTGCTGGTGCCGATCTGCCTCGTTGCCGGCACCGTCATGTTCATGGCCACCGAGCGGCGCGACTGGCGCCAGTTCGGCCGCATCCTGGTCGGCATCGGCCTTTTGGTGCTGTCGCTGGAGATGATCGGCCAGGCGTCGGAGCCGCTGCGCCAGAGCACGCTGATGCCGCTGATCATCCAATATTTCTCCGGCGATTTCGTCACCGCCTATCTGCTGGCCGCGCTCGTCACCTGGCTGTTCCACTCTTCGATAGCCGCCGTGCTGTTGATGGTGACACTCGCCGGCCGCGGCTTCATCCCGCCTGAACTCGGCATCGTGCTGGTGCTCGGCGTCAATCTCGGCTCCTCGATTATCGCGCCGCTGCTCACCCGCAGCGCCGAGCCTGGCGTGCGCGTCGTGCCGATCGGCAATCTTTTGATGCGCGGCATGGGTTCGCTGGTGATGCTGATCGCCTTCATGACGCTAAAGCCGCCGGTCGCCTTCCTCGGCGCCACCGTGCCCGACCAGATCGTCAACGCCCACATTCTGTTCAACGTCATCATCCTGCTGGCCGGGCTGCCGCTCGCCAGCCTCATCTACCGCGCCTCGGAGAAGATCGTGGCGATGGGCACCAAGCCGGTGCCGGCCGCCGCACTCGACGTGGTCGAGCTCTCCGCGCTCAACGACAGCGCGCTGGAAGTGCCGAGCCAGGCGCTGGCCAATGCCACTCGCGAGGTGGTGCGGGTCTGCGAAACGGTCGAGATCATGCTCAAGCGCATCATCGAGCTCTATGAGAGCGCCGATGCCGACAAGATCAAGGCGCTGGCCGCCCTCGACGACCGTGTCGACCGGAAGCACGCGGCGATAAAACTCTATCTGGCCAAGCTCACCAGGAATTCGCTCACAGAGGACGAGGCCCTGCGTTGCCAGGAATTGATCGGCGCCTGCGTCAAGCTGGAGCAGGTCGGCGACATCATCGTGCGAAACATGCTGGTCCATGTGAAGAAGAAGCTCGAGCGCGGGCTGGAGTTCACGCCCGAAGGCTGGCGCGAGCTCTGCGCCTTCCATGCCTCGGTGCTCGCCAACGCCAGGCTCGCATTCAACGTGCTGGTCTCGCGCGACCCCGAGGCGGCGCGCCAGCTGGTGTTGGAAAAGGACCGGCTGCGCGACCGCGAGAAGGAAACCAGCGCCAGCCATTTCGTGCGCCTGCGCGACGGCACGGCCAAGAGCGTCGAGACCAGCTCCATCCATCTCGACACCATCCGCGACCTGAAGCAGATCAACTCGCTGCTGGCGTCGATGGCCTACCCGGTGCTGGAAGAGCGCGGGCTGCTCGGTGGTTCGAGGCTGAAGGCGGGGTGAGGCACTTTTCCCTTCTCCCCCTGTGGGAGAAGGTGGATCGGCGCGATAGCGCCGAGACGGTTGAGGGGTGTTCCAGGGAACGCCAACGCCTCACTCCGCTGGAGCACCCCTCATCCGACCGAGCTTCGCTCGGCCACCTTCTCCCACAGGGGACCTGTTGCACAGTACGAGAGAGTGCGGCCGGGATGCGAATACAGTGGTTCGTTGCTTGCCTCT